>NZ_AXVU01000034.1:0-76112 GCF_000482585.1 Streptomyces sp. CNQ329
CACGCACCACGAGGCGGAAACCGGCAGCTCAAACGGGCCATGTTCCTCTCGGCCTTCGCCGCCCTGCACGACCCCGCCTCCCGCACCTACTACGACAAATGCCGGGCCCGGGGAAAGACCCACACCCAAGCCCTCCTCCGCCTCGCCCGCCACCGCATCAGCGTGCTCTTCGCCATGCTCCGCGACGGCACCTTCTATGAACCACGCACCCCCGCAGCAGCCATCGCATGACCAGTTCAGGCTTGACGAAGGACATAGAGGCACCCCCCGCGTACGCGCCGCGGGCCCGCGACCGCCGGTTCGGTGGTCGCGGGCCCGCCGCTGTCGCAGGACGCGCTACGGGATAAGGTCCGCCAGCGGCACGGCCGGGTCGCCCAGCCGCTCCGCGTCGACCCGCGCGCCGGAGCGGACGAGGTTCTGGATGCCCTCGGTGACGTCCCACACGTTCATGTTCATCCCCGCGAGCACCCGGCCCTCCTTCAGCCAGAAGGCGATGAACTCCCGCCGCCCGACGTCCCCGCGGCACACCACCTGGTCGTACGAGCCGGGCGGCGCGTACCCCGAGTACTCCAGGCCCATGTCGTACTGGTCGGAGAAGAAGTAGGGCACCCGGTCGTACGTCACGTCCTGCCCGAGCATGGCGCGGGCCGCGGCCGGGCCGCCGTTGAGCGCGTTCGCCCAGTGCTCCACCCGCAGCCGGCCGCCGCCGGCGGCCGGGTGCACGAAGGAAGCGACGTCGCCGGTGGCGTAGACGTGGGGGTCCGAGGTGCGCAGCGAGGCATCGGTGGCGATGCCGCCGCCCTCCGCGCGCGGCGCCACGTCGAGCCCGGCGGCCTCGGCGAGCGCGGTGCGCGGGGCGGCACCGATGGCGGCGAGCACGTCGTGCGCCGGGTGCTCCTCGCCGTCGTCGGTGAGCGCGGCCAGCACCATGCCGTCCCTGCCCGTGATGGCCGTCAGCCGGGCGCCGAAGTGGAACTTCACACCGTGCTCGCCGTGCAGGTCGGCGAAGACCTGGCCGATCTCCGGGCCGAGGACACCGTGCAGCGGCGTGGGCTCCGGCTCGACGATCGTGACCTCCGCCCCGTACGAGCGCGCCGCCGCGGCCACCTCCAGGCCGATCCAGCCGGCACCGGCGATGACGAGCTGGCCGTTGTCGCGGCCGAGGGCGGCGAGGACGCCGCGCAGCAGCTCGGCGTGGGCGAGGCGGCGCAGGTGGTGGACGCCGGCGAGGTCGGTGCCGGGGATGTCGAGGCGGCGCGGCTCCGCTCCGGTGGCCAGGAGGAGCTTGTCGTAGTGCACCCGGGTGCCGTCGCCGAGGGTCACGGTCCTGGCGGCGCGGTCCAGCGCGGTGACGGTCTGCCCGAGGTGCAGTTCGATCTCCGCCTCCGCGTACCAGCCGGACGGCTGTGCGAAGACGCTGTCGCGTTCTTCCTTGCCGAGGAGGTAGCCCTTGGAGAGCGGCGGTCGCTCGTACGGGTGGTCGCGCTCGTCACCGATGAGGATGACCCGGCCGGTGAATCCTTCCGATCGCAGCGTCTCTGCTGCTTTCGCACCGGCCAGTCCTCCTCCGACGATGACGAACGTCTGATGTGCGTCGACCACTTCACGCCTCCTAGCTCCCTGGCCCCGACCATCCATTTTGCCGTGTCCCCGGCCGCGTTGCCGCACCGTGAGCCTCCCGCACCGGGACGTGGGCGCGGAAGACGCAGGCGCGCCAGGGCTGGGTGGCCGGGCGGGTGGCGGGCGGGGCGGGCGGACAATCAGGCGGGGCGGGCACGGCGGCGGCACCGGGGCGGGTGGTGGGGAAACGGGCTGGTGGGGGCTGTGATGGGCGGGTACGAGGGCGGGGTCGCACCCCGGTACCCGGCCGGGGGCGCTCGGGGCCCGCCGCCCGCCCGCGCGCCCGACGACGCGCCGGTGGCCGGATATCGCCGTTCACTCCGGCGGCGGTCGTGACACGGCCGGGCGGACTGCTGCCGCGTACGGTGGCGCGGCGCGGCGGCGTACCGGGCCGTCCGGCCTGGTACGCCGGTGTACGGCTCCCCGCCCTACCCCGTCAGCCGCGCGTGCAGCCCCCGCGCCGCCGCGTCCGTCAGCGCCGCGATCTGGTCCACCACCGCCCGCAGCCGCCCGGCCTCGTCCGCCGCCTCCTCGTACAGCGCCCGGAACTGCGGGTCCAGGCCCGCCGGCGCCCCCGCCGTCAGCGCCTGGGCCAGCTCCCCCAGCACGACGCGCTGGTCCGCCCGCAGCCGCTCCTGGTCCGGCCGCTGCATCACGAACCGGTCGGCGACGGCCTTGAGCACCGCGACTTCCAGGTGCTCGGCCCGCGGCACGATCAGCTCGGCGGCGTAGCGGGACAGCGGGCCCGTGCCGTACGCGGCGCGCGTGGCGCCCTCGGCGGCGAGGCAGAAGCGGCCGATGAGCTGGCTGGTGGCGTCCTTGAGGCGGGCCTGCGCGGCGGCGGTGCCGTCGTAGCCGTGCGGCCACCATTCCTGGGCGAGAAGCCGGTCGAGCGCCTCGGCGAGTTCGGCCGCGTCCGTGCCCGGGGCGTACCGTGCGGCGGCGACGGTGAGGACGTCGGCGCGCTCCGGTCCGGAGAGGAGCACCGCGGGGCCGAAGTGGCCGGCGTGCAGGCCGTCCTCGACGTCGTGCACGGAATACGCCACGTCGTCGGACCAGTCCATGACCTGCGCCTCGAAGCAGGTGCGGCCCTCGGGCCCGATGGGCGCACCGGCGCGCAGCCAGTCGAAGACCGGCAGGTCGTCGGGGTAGACGCCGAACTTCACCGCGTCCGGCCCCGCCGGGTGGCCGCCGCGCGGCCAGGGGTATTTGGTGGCGGCGTCCAGGGCCGCCCGGGTGAGGTTCAGCCCGACGGGCCGGCCGCCGTCGGTGAACCGCTTGGGCTCCAGCCGGGTGAGCAGCCGCAGCGACTGGGCGTTGCCCTCGAAGCCGCCGCAGGGCCCGGCCAGCTCGTCGAGCACCTGCTCGCCGTTGTGCCCGAACGGCGGATGCCCGAGGTCGTGCGCGAGGCACGCGGTCTCGACGAGGTCGGGGTCGCAGCCGAGGGCGGCGCCCAGCTCGCGGCCGACCTGGGCGCACTCCAGCGAGTGGGTGAGGCGGGTGCGGGGCGTGGCGTCCGCGAACGTCACCGCCCGCTCGTCGCCGACGCCGGGCGTGACCACCTGGGTCTTGCCCGCCAGCCGGCGCAACGCGGCGGAGTGCAGCACCCGGGCACGGTCGCGCTGGAAGGCGGTGCGGCCGGGGCGCTTGTCGGGCTCGGGGGCCCAGCGTTCCAGGTCGGCGTCGGTGTACCCCATGGGGCGAACGGTAGTACGGGCGGGTTGCGGCGGTCCGGGCCGGTACGGGCCGGACGCCCGTACCGGCCGGGACCGGTCCCCCGCTTCGTGCCCCGTGCGGCCTCCGGTCGGGCCCGGCCACGCCTCCCGTACGGGCCGGGCCCCGCCTCCGGTTCGCCGCGCGCCGGGCCTCCGGTTCGTACCCTGCGCGGCGCCCTGTGTCACCCCCGCGCCACGCCCTCCGCTACGCCGGCACCGCCGCGATCCGCGTCGCGTACGCCGCGACCGCCACCTCCTCGTCGTCCAGGCACCGCCCGGTCACGAGGTCGAAGCGCTGCTTCAGCAGCGGCGAGGCCACGAACGGCCGCCCGCCCGCGGACCCCAGCAGCCCCCGCGACAGCACGTACGCGCCGGTGAACGGGTCGCGGTTGCCGATCGCGTAGGTGTCGCCGGTGCGGCCGAGGAAGACCGCGGCCTGGGTGCCGTCGGGCAGCAGCGCCGCCACGCCGCGGCCGTGGGTGAGCAGGCCGAGTTCGCACACCGAGTGCCAGCCGGCCGCGGTGCGGATCTCGACGCGCTGCACGGCCGGGGCCGGCGCGTAGGCCGTCGTCGTCATGCGGATGCTCCTTCCAGTGCCCCGCGCACCGGGATGGCGGGGCCGGACAGCAGGGTGAGGTCGGGCTTGACCTGGTCGCGCTCGGGGACGAAGCGCACGGTGGGGTCCGGCACGCCCGGCGCGTTGACGAACGAGACGAAGCGCGCCAGCCGCTCGGGGTCCGCCAGGGTCGCGGCCCACTCGTCGCGGTAGTGGGCGACGTGCGCGGCCATCAGCTCCTCCAGCTCGGCCCCGATCCCCAGCGAGTCGTCGACGACGACGTCCCGCAGGTGGGCGAGGCCGCCCTCCAGCCGCTCCAGCCACACCGAGGTGCGCTCCAGCCGGTCGGCGGTGCGGATGTAGAACATCAGGAACCGGTCGATGAGCCGGATCAGCTCGTCGTCGGTGAGGTCCTGGGCGAGGAGGTCGGCGTGGCGGGGGGTGGCGCCGCCGTTGCCGCAGACGTACAGGTTCCAGCCGTTGGCGGTGGCGATGACGCCGAAGTCCTTGCCCTGCGCCTCGGCGCACTCCCGCGAGCAGCCGGAGACGGCGGCCTTCAGCTTGTGCGGCGAGCGCAGCCCGCGGTAGCGCAGCTCCAGGTCGATGGCCATGCGGACGCTGTCCTGCACGCCGTAGCGGCACCAGGTCGACCCCACGCAGGACTTCACGGTACGCAGCGCCTTGCCGTAGGCGTGCCCGGACTCGAACCCGGCGTCGACCAGGCGGGCCCAGATGGCCGGGAGCTGGTCGACGCGGGCGCCGAAGAGGTCGATGCGCTGGCCGCCGGTGATCTTCGTGTAGAGCCCGAAATCGCGCGCCACCTCGCCGAGCACGATGAGCTTGTCGGGGGTGATCTCGCCGCCGGGCACGCGCGGCACGACGGAGTACGAGCCGTTGCGCTGGAGGTTGGCGAGGAAGTGGTCGTTGGTGTCCTGCAAGGCGCCCTGTTCGCCGTCGAGGACGTAGCCGTCGGCGCCGATGACCGGCGCCAGGGAGGCGAAGATCGAGGCGACGGCCGGCTTGCAGACCTCGCAGCCGTCGCCGTTGCGGGCCTCCTCGCGGCCGTGTTCGTCGAGGAGGCGGACGTAGGAGCTGATGCGGGTGACGCGGACGATCTCGTACAGCTCGGTCCTGGTGTGCGCGAAGCAGCGGCACAGGCCCTTGTCGACGGCGACGCCGCGGGCCTCCAGCTCGTCGTTGACGAGGGCGGTGAGAACCTTCTCGCAGGAGCCGCAGCCGGAGCCGGCGCGGGTGCACTTCTCCACCTCGCGCACGGTGGTGCAGTCGTGGTCGGCGACGGCGCCGCGGATGGTGGCCTTGGTGACGTTGTGGCAGTTGCAGACGACCGCGTCGTCGGGGAGCGCGGCGGGCCCCAGGGCGGCGGGGGCTCCGGCGCCCGCGGGCAGCACCAACTGCTCCGGCGGTACGGGCGGCACGCTGCCGGTGAGTGGGCGGAGCACGCCGTAGTCGTCGGTGTCGCCGACGAGGACCCCGCCGAGGAGGGTGCCGTCGGGGGCGACGACGAGCTTCTTGTACAGGCCGGCGCGGGAGTCGGAGTAGACGACGTCGAGGCAGCCCTCGGCGGTGCCGAGGGCGTCGCCGAAGGAGGCGACGCCGACGCCGAGGAGCTTGAGTTTGGTGGAGGTGTCGGCGCCGGTGAAGGTCTTGCCGTCGCCCGCGGTACCGCCTGTCCCCTTGCCGCCGGCCGCGGTGCCGCCGGCCGCGGGCCGGGCGCCGGGCGGCTCGGCCGCGATCGCGGCGGCGGCGGTCTCCGCCATCTCGTACCCCGGGGCCACCAGCCCGTACACCCGGCCGTCCGTGGCCTGCGCGCACTCGCCGATGGCGAAGACGGCGGGATCGGAGGTGCGGCACCGCTCGTCCACGGCGATGCCGCCGCGCTCGCCGACCTCCAGGCCCGCCTCGCGGGCGAGCCGGTCCCGGGGGCGTACGCCGGCGGAGAAGACGACGAGGTCCGCGTCGACCGCCGAGCCGTCCGACAGCTCCATCCCCGCCACCGCACCCGCGGCGTCCGTGCGGATCTCCTTTCCCGCGACGCCCGTGTGCACCTCCAGTCCCAGGTCGCCGATGGTGCGGCGCAGCGCGGCGCCGCCGCCCTCGTCGACCTGGACCGGCATGAGCCGGGGCGCGAACTCCACGATGTGCGTCCGCAGCCCCAGCCCGCGCAGCGCGCCCGCCGCCTCCAGCCCGAGCAGTCCGCCGCCGACGACGACTCCGGCGCTCGCCCCCTGCGCGTACGCCTCGATGGCGAGCACGTCCTCGACCGTGCGGTAGACGAAGCAGCCGCGGGCGTCCTTGCCGGGGACCGGCGGGACGAAGGGGTACGAACCGGTGGCCAGCACCAGCACGTCGTACGCGACGGTGCGGCCGGCGGCGGAGGTGACGGTGCGCGCCGC
Organism: Streptomyces sp. CNQ329; assembly: GCF_000482585.1. Lineage (NCBI taxonomy): Bacteria > Bacillati > Actinomycetota > Actinomycetes > Kitasatosporales > Streptomycetaceae > Streptomyces > Streptomyces sp. CNQ329. The sequence continues at coordinate 6,306 of NZ_AXVU01000034.1, forward strand.
GCGGTCGACGGCGACGACCGGGTCGCCGACGTGGAGTTCGATGCCGTGTTCGGCCATGAAGCCGGCCGGGGTGACGGAGAGCCCGTCGGGGGCGGTGCCGGAGAAGTAGGAGGTGAGGTGCATGCGGTCGTAGGCGGGGCGGGGCTCCTCGCAGAAGACGACGACGCGGGCACTGCCGGTGACGCGGTGCTCGGCGAGGGCTTCGAGGAAGCGCTGCCCGACCATGCCGTGACCGACGAGCACGAGGGTGCGGGGCGGGTGGGTCGTGGTGGTCGCCATCGTCAGGAGCCTCCGAGGTGATCGGTGAGCAGGTGGTGCAGCGGGGTGCCGTCGGGCAGCGGTTCGTCGCCCTCCCAGGCGCGGGCGAGGGTGCCGACCGCGCCGAGGTCGCCGAGGAGGATGCCGCCGACGAGGCGGTCGGCGCGGACGACGACCTTGCGGTAGACGCGGCGGGTGGCGTCGGCGAGGTGCACGACGTCGTCGCCGGGCGCGGGTTCGGTCTCGCCGAAGGCGGCGAGGTCGAGGGGCCGGTCGGTGGCCGGAAGGGTGAGCCGGGTCAGCGCCCGGGTGCCGGCGTAGCGGTGGGCGCGGTCGCCGCCGGCGCCGGTGAGGACACGGGCGAGCAGGTCGGCCTGTTCGAGGGCGGGGGTGGCGAGGCCGTAGAGGATGCCGGCGTGCTCGGCGCAGTCGCCGATGGCGTGGACGGCGGGGTCGCCGGTGCGCAGTTCGTCGTCGACGACGATGCCCTTGGCGACGTCGAGCCCGGCGGCGCGGGCGAGCCCGACCCGGGGGCGGACGCCGCAGGCGAGGACGGCGATGTGGGCGTCGAGGACGTAGCCGTCGGCGAGTTCGACACCGGTGACGGTGCGGGCGGCGGCGCCGGGCTCGACGTCCCGGGCGGGGCGGAGCGGGCGCGCAGCGTCGTCGGCGGGGCCGGCGGCAGCGCGGACCGGAGGCGCGGCGGGGCCGGCGTCCGCCGGGGACGCCGGCGTACGGCCCGTGCCGCCCGGCGGTGCCGGGCTCGTACGCACCCCGCGTACCCGGCACTCCGTGTGCACCTCCACCCCCAGCTCCTCCAGGTGTGCCCGCAGCAGCCGCGCCGCGGCCGGGTCGAGGTGCCGCTCCATCAGCCGCTCTCCCTGCTGCGCCAGCACCACCCGCGCGCCGCGCAGCGCCAGCGCCCGCGCCGCCGAGACCCCGAGCAGCCCGCCGCCCACGACGACCGCCGCGGTGCCGCTCGTCGCCGCCCCGGCCAGCGCGAGGCAGTCGTCCATCGTGCGGAAGGCGTGCACCCCCGCGGGCAGTCCGCCGCCCGTGCCGTCGAACAGCCCCCGCAGCGGCGGCAGCACCGGCGCGGCGCCGGTGGCGAGCACCAGCACGTCGTAGGGCACCGCCGTTCCGTCGTCGCACTGCACCCGGCGCGCGGCGCGGTCCACGCGCACCGCGCGCACGCCGCGCAGCGCGCGGACGGCCGGGGGTGCCGGGAGGTCGGGGAGGCGGATGACGTCCGGGGCGTAGCGCCCGGCGAGGACGTCGGCGAGCAGCACCCTGTTGTACGCGGCGTGCGGCTCCTCCCCGACGAGCGTCACCCGCGCCCCCGCGGAGGCGAGTTGCCGGGCGAGCCGCGTACCGGCCATGCCGCCGCCGACGATCACGACGCGGCGCCCCTCGGCGGGGCCGGCGGCTGCGGGCACGGGCAGGTTCATGCGCCCACCTTCCGGCGGCGCCGTTACCCCGCCGCATCACGCCGGTTTCCGCCGCGAAACGCTGCCCTCAGCGGCGACGGGGCGGGGCTGTGAGCGACCGGGCGCCGCCGGGGCTTCGCCGCCCGGGGGGCCGTCGGCGAGCGGTCCTCGCGCGGTCGGTCGCCCCACCGGCGGAGTCAGCGACCCCGCCGGCACCCGGGCCGACTCCGCATCCCGGCGGTCGCGCCACGCCTCCCGAGCGGTGCACGAACAGGCCCGCGCCCCGACGGTGGCGGCCCCGTCCGCCCCCGTATCCGACCGCCGGAGTCCTCCGGGTCCCGGCTACCGCGCCGCGGCCACCGCCTCGTCCACGCCCCGCTCCCGCGGTCCCAGGAAGCGCGGGTCCGGCGTGAACGCCGCGTCGAACGCCGCCTTCACCGCGCCGGGGATCTCCCGCAGCCCGCCGTAGTACCAGGCCCCGCGCCGGGGCTCGTCCACCCCGACCCCGTACGCGTCGATACCCGCCGCCCGGCACAGCGCCAGCGCCCGGCGGATGTGGAAGCCCTGGCTGACGAGCAGCGCCCGGTAGACGCCGAAGACGCGGCGGGCGCGGGCGCAGGAGTCCCAGGTGTCGAAGCCGGCGTGGTCGCGGACGACGGCCCCGGCGGGGACGCCGAGGTCCACGAGGTAGCGCCGCATGGCGGTGGGCTCGTTGTAGTCGCGGGTGCTGTTGTCGCCGCTGACGAGGATGGCGTCGACCTTGCCGAGCCGGTACAGCCCGGCGGCGGTGTCGAGCCGGTGCGCGAGGTACGGCGACGGCTCCTCGCCCCACAGGCCGGCGCCGAAGACGAGGGCCACGGGCGCGCGGGGCGCGCGCTCGGCGGCCACGACGCGATCGCCGGCGGCGACGAACAGCCACGCCGAGGGCAGCAGGGCGAGGGCGCACGCCAGCACCGCGGCCCGCAGTGCCCGCCGCCGTCCCCGACGCGTCCGCGGCCACCGCGGGCGCAGCCCGGCCCGCAGCCGCCGCCCCCGCGGCAGCCGCGCCCGTACACGCGCCGCCGTCCGCACCGCCCGGTCCCCCCACACGATCCCCACGAAGCACTCCCCTCCCCTCCCCTGGAACGCATCCGCCGCGATCCGCGGTTCCACCCTGCCGTCCGGGCGGCCCCCGGCCCCGGGTTACGCTCGCCCGACGATGCCCGACATACCCCTGTCAACCCTGGTCATGCTGTGTGTCGCCGCCGCGGCGGCGGGCTGGATCGACGCCGTGGTCGGGGGCGGCGGGCTGCTGTTGCTGCCGGCGCTGCTGCTCGGCCACCCGCATCTGCAGCCCGCGTACCTTCTCGGTACGAACAAGGCCGTGGCCATCGTCGGCACCTCCGCCGCGGCGGTGACGTACGCGCGCAGGTCCCCGGTCGACGTGCGGCTGGCGGTGCGCATCGGGGCGGCGGCGCTCGCCGGTTCCGCGCTGGGGGCGTTCTTCGCCGCGGGAGTCGGCAGTGACGTCCTGCGGCCGGTGATCATGGGGGTGCTGCTCGCGGTGCTGGCCTTCGTCGCGCTGCGCCCGTCGTTCGGCACGGACGCGCCCGCGACCGGCCCGGTGACGCCCCGCCGGGTGGCCGCCGCGGTGGCGCTGGCGGGGCTGGGCATCGGCTTCTACGACGGGCTGATAGGCCCGGGTACGGGCACGTTCCTGGTGCTCGCGCTGACCGCCGTGCTCCGGATGAACCTGGTGCAGGCGTCCGCCACCGCCAAGATCGTCAACGTCTGCACCAACGTCGGCGCGCTGGTGATGTTCTCGGCCCAGGGCACGGTGCTGTGGTCGCTGGCCGCGCTGCTGGCGGTCTTCAACCTGGGCGGCGGCTGGCTCGGCGCGCACATGGCGCTGAAGAAGGGCAGCGGCTTCGTCCGGGGTGTCCTCGTCGTGACGGTCGTGGGACTGGTCGCCAAGCTCGCCTACGATCAGTGGGCATGACGGACTTCCTGACGGTACTGACGACGACGGACGCCCGGGAGAAGGCCGAAGGGCTGGCCCGCGGGGCGGTGGAGGCGCGGCTGGCGGCGTGCGCGCAGGTGAGCTCTCCCGTCACGTCGGTCTACCGCTGGGAGGGCGCGGTCGAGGAGACGAAGGAGTGGCAGGTGCTGCTCAAGACGACGACCGCCCGCTACGCGGAGCTGGAGGCCCACCTGCGTGCGGCGCACGACTACGACGAACCGGAGATCATCGCCACCCCGGTCACCCACGGAAGCACCGGATACCTGACCTGGGTGACGCAGGAGACGACGACCTGACACCCCGCCCGCCCCGGACGGCGGCCGGTTCCCCCGCTACTCCCCCGCCGGCTCCACCCGCACCGCGCACACCTTGAACTCCGGCATCCGCGACACCGGGTCGAGCGCCGGGTTCGTCACCGTGTTCACCCGCCCCGCACCCGGCCAGTGGAACGGCATGAACACCGTGTCCGCCCTGATCGCCGGGGTGATCCGGGCCGGTGCCACGGCCCTCCCGCGGCGCGAGACGACCGCGACCGGGTCGCCCTCGGCGGTGCCCAGGCGGGCGGCGAGTTCCGGGTGCATCTGCACGTACGGGCCCGGGGAGGCCGCCGTCAGCTCCGGTACCCGGCGCGTCTGGGCGCCCGACTGGTACTGGGCGAGCACCCGGCCCGTCGTCAGCCACACCGGGTACTCCGCGTCCGTCTCCTCCGCCGCCGGCCGGTGCTGCACCCCGGCGAACCGCGCCCGCCCGTCCGGCGTCGCGAACCGGTCGAGGAACATCCGCGGCACCGGCTCCCCGCCCTCCGGGCACGGCCAGAACACGCCGTCCTCCGCCTCGATCCGCGCGTAGGTGATCCCCGAGTAGTCCGCTTTCCCCCCGGCCGACGCGCGCCGCAGCTCCGCGAAGACCTCCTCCGCCGCCACCGGGAACCCCGCCGCCCGCGCCGGCGCCAGCCGCTCGGCCAGCCCGCGCAGCACGTCGAGGTCGCCGCGTACGCCGGGGGGCGGGTCGACGGCGCGCCGGCGCAGCAGCACCCGGCCCTCCAGGTTCGTCAGCGTGCCGGTCTCCTCGGCCCACTGCGCCACGGGCAGCACGACGTCCGCGAGCGCCGCCGTCTCCGACAGCACCACGTCGGCGACCGCCAGGAAGTCCAGCGACCGCAGCCGCTCCTCGACGTGCGCGGCGCGCGGCGCGGAGACGACCGGGTTGGAGCCCATGAGCAGCAGCGCCCGTACGCCGTCGGGCCCGGGGGCGCCGAGGGCGTCGAGCAGTTCGTACGCGCTGCGCCCGGGGCCGGGCAGCGTGCCGGGGTCGACGCCCCAGACGGCGGCGACGTGGGCGCGGGCGTCCGGGTCGGTGAGCAGCCGGTAGCCGGGGAGCTGGTCGGCCTTCTGGCCGTGTTCGCGGCCGCCCTGCCCGTTGCCCTGGCCGGTGAGGCAGCCGTAGCCGGAGTAGCGGCGGCCGGGGCGGCCGGTGGCCAGGCACAGGTCGATCCACGCGCCGACGGTGTCGGTGCCCTTGGCCTGCTGCTCGGGGCCGCGGGCGGTGAGGACCATGGCCGCCTCGGGGTCGCAGAACAGCGCGACGGCCTCGCGCAGTTGCGGTACGGGCACGCCGGTGATCCGTTCGACCAGCTCCGGCCAGTGGGCCATGGCGGCGGCGCGGGCGGCGGGCCAGCCGGTGGTGCGGGCGGCGATGTAGGCGTCGTCGGTGCGGCCTTCGGCGATCACGAGGTGCAGCAGGCCGAGGGCGAGCGCGAGGTCGGTGCCGGGGCGGGGCGCGAGATGCAGGTCGGCCTGTTCAGCGGTGCGGGTGCGGCGCGGGTCGACGACGACGAGGGTGCCGCCGTTCGCCCGCAGTTCGGTGAAGTAGCGCAGGGCGGGCGGCATGGTCTCGGCGGGGTTGGCGCCGACGAGGATGACGCAGCCGGTGCGGGGGATGTCGGCGAGGGGGAAGGGCAGGCCGCGGTCGAGCCCGAAGGCGCGGGTGCCCGCCGCGGCGGCGGAGGACATGCAGAAGCGGCCGTTGTAGTCGATCTGGGAGGTGCCGAGGACGATGCGGGCGAACTTGCCGAGCGCGTACGCCTTCTCGTTGGTCAGCCCGCCGCCGCCGAAGACCCCCACGGCGTCCGCCCCGTGCGCGTCCCGGGCGCGGCCGAGGCCGGCGGCGACCCGGTCGAGCGCGTCGGGCCAGGAGGCCGGGCGGAGCGGGGCGCCGGGCTCGTCGCGTACGAGGGGCTCGGTCAGGCGGGCGGCGGAGGCGAGGACGGCGGGGGCGGTACGGCCCTTGCCGCACAGGGCGCCGCGGTTGACGTCGAACGCCGTGCGCTCCAGCACGTCGAGGCCCCCGTCCTCCGCGGCGCCGCCGGGTCCGAGCGTCATGCCGCACTGGAGCGAACAGTAGGGGCAGTGGGTGTCGACGTTCATGGGGTGAGGGTGCGGGACGGATGTCACCGCTGGTGGACGGGGGTATTACGGGAGAGGTTCGCCGTCCTCAGCGGGCGGCGCGTACGGGCGTGAGCAGCCGTCAACACAACGACCCGGCGGCGAAACAGGGGCGCAACGGCGGTGGGGCAGGCTCGCGGCATGACGGCCACTTCACCGCCTCCGGGGACCGCGGCAGAGCTGATGACCAGGATCACCGCCGAGCTGAGCACGCGGCTGGCGGCGGTGGGCAGGGGGCGCGGGCGCCCGGGGGTTCCCGTGCTGGTGGCGGTGGCGCACGGGAGCAGGGATCCGGAGGCGGTGCGTACCGTACGCGCGCTGCTGGCGGAGGTACGGCGGCTGCGGCCGGGGCTGCCGGTGCGGCTGGGGCACGTGGAACTGAACGAGCCGCTGCTGCGGGACACGCTGGGCACGCTGCGGGGCGAGGCGGTGCTGGTGCCGCTGCTCTTCGGCCGGGGCCATCACGTGACGCGGGACATCCCTCAGACGCTGCGGGCGGCGGCTCGCTCCGCCCGCACCGGACCCGGTCCGGTCCCCCGCCCGGCGCCCGGCCGGTGGCCCGCCACGCCCGCGCCCTCGCTCTCCGCCCGCATCGCCGCGCCCCTCGGCCCGCACCCCCTCCTCGCCGAGGCGCTCGCCGCGCGGCTGGCGGAGGCGGGCTGGCGCCACGGCGACGGGGTGGTGCTCACCGCCGCCGGGTCCCGCGCCGCCCGGTCGGCGGCGGACACCGAGGCCACCGCGGCGCTGCTGGCCGCCCGGCTCGGGGTGCCGGTGGTGCCCGCGTACGCCTCGGCCGCCGCGCCGACCGTGGCGGAGGCGGTCCGCGCCCTCGGCGCCCGCGGCTGCCGCCGTGTCGGGGTGGCCTGCTGCTTCACGGCCCCGGGCCTCTTCGCCCGCCGCACCGCGGCGACGGCCCGCGCGCTCGGCGTGCCCGTCGCGGCGCCGCTCGGCGCCCACCCGGCGCTCGCGCGGCTCGTCCTCCACCGCTACGACGAGCGGCTCACCGCTCTCGGCTCCCCCACCCGCAGCGCGGCCTGAACACTCCCGCCCCGCCCGGGTCCGCGGCCGGCCTTCACCCCGGACGGCACCGCCCGTACGTCTCCCGCCGTTGCGGCACCTCCGGCAGTCCCCCCGGGGAGGCGTCACGCACGGGGCAACGGGCCCGTTGCGCGGATGAGTCCGCGCGCACCCGTCACCGGGGGTTCCGCCACAGCCGTACGGCGCGGTCCCTGCGATCGGCGCCCGCGATCAGCTTCCCGTCCCCGCTGAACGTCACCTCCTCGACCGGGCCCCTGCCCCGGCCGTCCTCCTCGCCGGTCGCCAGCCGGGCGGCCGGCCGGCCGCGGGCCACGTCCCACAGCAGCACGCCGCCGTCGCTCTCCGCGGTGGTGGCGAGCGTCTTCCCGTCGGGGCTGAACTCCAGGTCGGCGACATCGGTGAGGTACGGGTCGCTCAGGGTCGCCTTCCTGCGGCCCGTGGCCACGTCCCACAGCCACACCTTGCCGTCCGGGTAGCCGACCGCGAGGGTCGTGCCGTCGGGGCCGAAGGCCAGGGCCGTCGCCTCGCGGGCCTGGTCGAGGACCTTGGCCGGGCCGCCCTGGCCGTAGGGTTCCGGGTCGCGCCCGGCGACGTCCCAGAGCAGGGTCGTGTCGTTCCGGCCGGAGTTGCTCCCGGAGTCGTCGCCCGCCGAGGCCAGCGTCCTGCCGTCCGGGCTGAAGGCGACGGCCGTGACGTCGTGCCTGTGGTCGAAGTACGCGGCGACGTCGTCGCCGCGCTCGTCGGGGTCGAACAAGTACACCGAGCCCGTCCTGCTGCCGATGGCGAGCAGCGTGCCGTCCGGGGAGAACGCCACGCTCTCGCCGCCCTGGGGGAGGAAGGTGAGCCACCGCCCGCCGGCCACGTCGTACAGGCCGGTCCCGCCGTTGTCGGTGCCGGTGGCGAGCAGCGTGCCGTCGGGGCTGAACGCGACACCCGCCACCCCGGGCACGTAGTTGCTGACGGTGTTCTCCTGGGTGACGGTATCGCTCTGCTTGCGGCTCGCCACGGACCAGAACCGGATCTCGCCGTCGTCGCCGCCGGTGGCCAGCGTCCTGCCGTCGGGGCTGAAGGCGATGCCGGCGGGGCCGGCGGTGCGGGCGGGGAATGCCAGGCTGCCGGTGGGCTCGTACGTCTTGTAGGGCGCCTCGGACTGCTGCCGCGGGTCGGAGCCGGAGGAGGGCAGGAGCACGGCGGCCAGGACGACGATGAGGATGACGGCGCCGGCCCCGGCGAGCAGCAGGGCCCGGGAGGCGGGGGCTCCGCGGACGACGTCCGGGGGGCGGGCCACGAACGGGACGCCGGCGGTGACGGTCCGGGCGTCCGGGTCCGGGGCGGGCGTCGCGGGGGTGCCGTCGGAGGGTGCCGCCGGGAGGATCGGCGCGGGGGCGGCGGCGGTGCGGGTGACGAGGTCGGGCGCGCCGGGCCCGGCGGGGTCGCCGGGACCCGGGGGTGCGCCGGGACCGGCGGGGACCGTTCGCTCGGCGGTGGCCGCGAGTCCGGCCGGCGCCGTGGCCGGGTCGTCCGCCGGCCCCGGTGCGCCGCCCGCCTCCGTGGCGGGGTACACCGCACCCGGCGCCGGCAGCGCCACGGCCGTCTCCGGGTGCCCCCCGTCCGCGGCGGCCCGGCGGCACATCCCGATGACCTCGGCGGGCGTCGGCCGCCGCTCGGGGTCCTTGGCCAGGCAGGCGGCGGCGACGGCCCGTACCGGCTCCGGGCAGCCGTCGAGGCCGGGGGCCTGCTCCAGGATCCGGTAGACGACGCCGTGGTCCGTGCCGCCCCCGAAGGCGTGCCCGCCGGTGGCGGCGAAGTGGGCGACCCCGCCGAGGGCGAAGACGTCGCCGGCCTCGGTGACGGTCTGGCCCCGGATGTACTCCGGCGCCATGTAGGCGGGGGTGCCGGTGCGCAGGCCGGTGGCGGTCACCGCGGTGACGTCGGCGGCGCGGGCGATGCCGAAGTCGATGACCTTGGGCCCGTCGGGTGCCAGCAGGATGTTGGAGGGCTTGAGGTCGCGGTGGACGACGTCGGCGGCGTGGATGGACTGGAGCGCTTCGGCCACACGCGCGATCAGGGACAGCGCCGCGCCGGCGGGCAGCGGCCCGCTCTCGGCGACGGCGTGCTGGAGAGAGGGGCCAGGCACGTACGCGGTGGCCAGCCACGGCTCGTCGGCCCGGAGGTCGGCGTCGACCACGGGCACGGTGTACAGCCCCTGCACCCGCCGGGCGGCGGCGACCTCCTGCGCGAAGCGGGTGCGGAACGCCGCGTCCCCCGCGTACGCGCGGTGGACGACCTTGACCGCCACCGCGCTGCCCGCCGGCGTACGCGCCAGGTACACGCGGCCCATCCCGCCCGTGCCGAGCACCGCCTCCAGCCGGTACGGGCCTGCCACCGCCGGGTCGGAGGCCCCCAGCGGCCGGTGCGGCGGTGCGGCCGTGGGCCGGTCCGGCTCCCCCGCACGGGCCCGCGGCACGGCCGGACGGCCGTCGTCAGGTCCGGACATCGTCCCCCTCGTCCCCGGTGGTCTGCCCGACCACGCCGCCTCATCGGGGCCGCCACCGGCGGTCCCGTTCGAGCGAGCGACAGCGTAACGAACCCGCGTACGCCGGGCAGCAGGAGTGCGGGGGCAGGGCCCGCGGGTTCGCACCCTGAGGTGAGCGGCCGGTCCCCCTGCCGGACGGCACGCCGTCCCTCTCGGCGGGCGGGTCGATTCCTGCGCATATACGGTGATCGGGAGGGGTACGTCTCGCGAACCCGGACTCCCCGTGAGCGCGGCGGCCGGTACGTCGCACGCCCGACGGAAGGTGACCCATGAAGATCGCAGTCATCGGCGGAACCGGCCTGATCGGGTCGCAGGTCGTGAAGAAGCTCGACGCCGCCGGACACGACGCCGTGCCGCTCTCCCCGTCCACGGGCGTGGACCTGATCACCGGCCAGGGGCTGACGGAGGCGGTGGCGGGCGCCGACGTCGTCGTCAACCTGACGAACTCGCCGACCTTCGACGACGCCTCCCCGGCGTTCTTCCAGACCTCGATGGACAACATGCTGTCCGCGAGCCGGGAGGGCGGGGCGGGGCACGCCGTCATCCTGTCGATCGTCGGCGTCGACCTCGTGCCCGACCTGGCCTACTACCGGGCCAAGACCCTCCAGGAAGACATCCTCAAGGCCGGCCCGATCCCGTACTCCATCGTCCGTGCCACCCAGTTCATGGAGTTCATCCAGCCGACCCTGGCCATGACCACCGAGGGCGACACCGTCCGCCTTCCGTCCACCCCGGTGCAGCCCGTCGCCGCCCAGGACGTCTCCGACCTGGTCGCCGAGGTCGCCGCGGGCCCTCCCCTGAACGGCACGGTCAACATCGCCGGTCCGGACGTCCACCCCCTGGACGAACTCGGCCGGATCACCCTGAACGCCCGCCCCGACGGCCGCTCGGTCGTCACCGACGAGTCCGCCGGCATGTTCGCCGCGGCCCGCGGCGACGTCCTCCTCCCCCCGGCGGACGCCCGCATCGCCCTCACCCGCTACCGCGACTGGCTCGCCTGACGGGTGCGAGGGGCGGCGCCCCCGCACGGGCGCCGCCCCTCTGGAACCGGTCTGCCGTCGGGTGAGGGTCAGGGCGAACGCCGACGGTGGCCGGTGGTTCAGGCGGCCGGCTGCGGCCCGCCGTTCGCGGCGGACGCGGCGCCCGCGGCCTTCCTGCCGTGCGGGGACGCCCCGTTCCGGGCGGTCCCGTTCGCCGCCGCCCGGGCCGCCTCCAGCCGGGCCACCGGGATACGGAACGGGCTGCACGAGACGTAGTCCAGCCCCACCTCGTGGAAGAAGTGGACGGACTCCGGGTCGCCGCCGTGCTCGCCGCAGATCCCCAGCTTCAGGTCCGGCCGCGTCGCGCGCCCCGCCTTCACCGCGTCGCGGACCAGCGCGCCGACGCCGTCCTTGTCGATCGTCTCGAACGGGGAGACCCCGAAGATCCCCTTCTCCAGGTAGGCGGTGAAGAAGCTCGCCTCCACGTCGTCGCGCGAGAAGCCCCACACGGTCTGGGTCAGGTCGTTGGTGCCGAAGGAGAAGAAGTCCGCCGACTCCGCGAGCTGGCCCGCCGTCAGCGCCGCCCGCGGCAGCTCGATCATCGTGCCCAGCGTCAGCTTCAGCTCCACGCCGTGCGCCGCCTCCACCTCGGCGATGACGGTCTCCGCCTCGTCGCGCACCAGCTCCAGTTCCTGCACCGTGCCCACCAGCGGGATCATGATCTCCGCCCGCGGGTCGCCCTTCGCCGCGCGCCGCTGCGCCGCCGCCTCCGCGATGGCCCGTACCTGCATCGTGAACAGTCCGGGGATCACCAGCCCGAGGCGCACCCCGCGCAGGCCGAGCATCGGGTTCTGCTCGTGCAGCCGGTGGACGGCCTGGAGGAGGCGCAGGTCGTTCTCGTTGTGGTCCTTGCGCGACTCGGCGAGCGCGACCCGCACCGACAGCTCCGTGATGTCCGGCAGGAACTCGTGCAGCGGCGGGTCGAGGAGGCGCACCGTGACCGGCAGCCCGTCCATCACCTCGAAGAGCTGGACGAAGTCCCGCTGCTGGTGCGGCAGAAGCTCCTTCAGGGCCGCGTCGCGCTCCCCCTCGGTGTCGGCGAGGATCAGCCGCTCGACCAGCTCGCGCCGCTCGCCGAGGAACATGTGCTCGGTACGGCACAGCCCGATGCCCTGCGCGCCGAAGCGGCGGGCGCGGGCGGCGTCGTCGAAGTTGTCGGCGTTGGCCCGGACGCGCAGCCGGCGGATGCGGTCGGCGTAGGACATGAGGCGGTGCACGGCGACGACGAGTTCGTCGGCGTCCTCGGCGCCGGCGTGCATGCGGCCCTCGAAGTACTCCACGACCGGCGACGGCACGACCGGCACCCGGCCGCGGTAGACCTTGCCGCTGGAGCCGTCGATGGACACGACGTCGCCCTCGTCGATGACCTCGCCGCCGGGCGCGGTCAGTTGCCGGCGCTTGGTGTCGACCTCCAGTTCCTCCGCGCCGCACACGCACGTCTTGCCCATGCCGCGCGCGACCACGGCGGCGTGCGAGGTCTTGCCGCCGCGGGAGGTGAGGATGCCCTCGGCGGCGATCATGCCGTCGAGGTCGTCGGGGTTGGTCTCGCGGCGGATGAGGATGACCTTCTCGCCGGAGCGCGACCACTTCACGGCCGTGTACGAGTCGAAGACCGCCTTGCCGACGGCGGCGCCCGGCGAGGCGGCGATGCCGCGTGCGAGCAGCTCGCCCTTGTGGCCGTTGTCGAACCTGGGGAACATGAGCTGCGCCAGTTGCGCCCCGGTGACGCGCTGCAGCGCCTCGGCCTCGGTGATCAGCCCCTGGTCGACGAGTTGCACGGCGATACGGAACGCCGCCGCCGCGGTGCGCTTGCCGACCCGCGTCTGCAGCATCCACAGCTTGCCGCGCTCGATGGTGAACTCGATGTCGCACAGGTCGCGGTAGTGCGTCTCCAGCGTCTCCATGATCCGCAGCAGCTCGTCGTAGGACTTCTCGTCGAGGTCCTGGAGCTTGGCGAGCGGCACGGTGTTGCGGATGCCGGCGACGACGTCCTCGCCCTGCGCGTTCTGCAGGTAGTCGCCGTAGACGCCCTGCTGGCCGCTGGCCGGGTCGCGGGTGAAGGCGACACCGGTGCCGGAGTCGGGGCCGAGGTTGCCGAAGACCATGGAGCAGATGTTGACGGCCGTGCCGAGGTCGCCGGCGATGCGCTCCTGGCGGCGGTAGAGCCTGGCGCGCTCGCCGTTCCAGCTCTCGAAGACGGCCCGTACGGCCAGGTCCAATTGCTCGCGCGGGTCCTGCGGGAAGGGGTGGCCGGTCTCCCGGGCGACGATGTCCTTGAACGTGCCGACGAGGGCTTCGAGGTCGGCGGCGTCCAGCTCGACGTCGGTGGCGGCGCCCTTGGCGCGCCTGGCCCTCTCGATGGCGTTCTCGAACAGCTCGCCGTCGATGCCCTGCACGGTGTTGCCAAACATCTGGATGAGGCGGCGGTAGGAGTCCCAGGCGAACCGTTCGTCGCCTGCCTGGGCGGCCAGCCCGGGGAGGCACGCGTCGGTGAGGCCGATGTTGAGGACGGTGTCCATCATGCCGGGCATGGAGAACTTGGCGCCGGAGCGTACGGAGACCAGCAGCGGGCCGTCCGCCTGGCCGAGCCGCTTGCCCATGCGCCGTTCGAGGGCGTCGAGGTGCGCACCGACCTCGTCGCGCAGGGCGGGCGGCTCGGCGCCGGTGGCGAGGTAGACCTTGCACGCCTCGGTGGTGATGGTGAAGCCCGGCGGGACGGGCAGGCCGAGGTTGGTCATCTCGGCGAGGTTCGCGCCCTTGCCGCCGAGCAGGTCCTTGAGGTCCTTGTTGCCCTCGTGGAAGTCGTAGACGAACGTGCCCCCGGCCACCTCCGGCGCGGACGCGGCCCCGTTCCCCGGGGACTTCTTCGCTGCCTTCTTCTTCTCCGGCTTCGTTTCCGGCACGGGATCGACTCCTCGTGTGGGACCCCTGGCGGGGAGCTGCCCTGACGGCGAGGAACATACCCAGATCGAAGGCTCCAGGGGATGAGCCGTAGACGATCACGAGGGGGTTCGGCCCTCATGCCTGGGATCCTGTTGGCGACCGGGAGCCGCGCCCCTTCTTCACTTCTCTTAACGACGATCCCGGACGGGCGGGCATCGGCAAGCCGGGCGGGTCATCCGCGTGACGGAGCGCAGCGGTGGCTTCGAGTGGTGAAGGGATGCGAATGGCACTCAGTGCCGCGCATACGAGAGATGATGTCCACATGTGAGCGCTCATCTGAGCAAGATAGGTATCAAGCGTGGGGAGAATCACGCGATCGGGTGCGGGAAATCTCACTATGTGGACACGAGGGCGCCCGGAGGGCATCCGGGGGGACACGGGCCGTGCTCCCGCAACGTGCGTGCGTGCGCCCCCGGTTCTGCTTGTCGGCCCGACAACACCGCGCTAGTTTTGCGTGCCAACCAGACGTAATGAAGCGAGGACACCTCGCAGGGGAGGCGCTCGCATGAGCGGCGCGGAACACCGGCTTCTCTTCCACGGCGGGGCGTTCGCCTCGGTGACCCGCTCCGGCGACGTCACCGGGGCCCGGGGGACCCGGCCGGACGGCTTCTTCCACGGGGACACCCGGCACCTGAGCCGCTGGCAGTTGACGGTGGACGGCGCGGTCCCCACCCTGCTGGCCGCCGAGCCGGCCACCACCGGCCCGGCCTGGGCCCACGCCGTCCTCGTACCGCCCACCGGCCGCGACGAACCGCCGCCGCACACGGTCTTCCGCGCGCAGCGCGTCGCGGAGGGCGCGCTGTTCGACACCCTGCGCATCACCGGGAACCGCGCCGAGCCCGAGAAGCTGTGGCTCGCGCTGACGGTCGACGCGGACTTCGCCGACCAGTTCGAGTTACGGGCCGACCACCGCGCCTACGACAAGCCCCACGCGGTACGGACCCGGGAAGTCCTGCCCGCGGGGGTGGAGTTCCGCTATCGCCGCGGTGGATGGCGGGCCCGCACGACGGTCACGGCCGACCCGCCGCCGGACGCGGTGGAGGAGACGGGGAGCGGCGCACGGCGGCTGGTGTGGCGGCTGGCGCTGGAGCCACACGAGACGATAGAGGTGACACTGCGTGCCGCGGCAGCGGTGGATCCGGGGGCGGCGGACCCGGGCGCGGCGACGGAGGCCGGGAACGCGGCGGCCGGTGAGGTCCGGACCGGGGCGCCCGGTGCCGCCGAGGCGGACCACGGCACCGCAACCATCCCGCCGCCTCCGCCCGACGCGGACACCGCCCCGCCCCCGGCGCCCGGCGCCGCGAGCGCGCCCCCGGCCCGTACCGCGGCGCCCCCCACTCCGGCCGCGCACACCCCCGCCGGGGACACGGCCCCACCCCCCACCACTGCCTGGCCGCACCTCACCCGCGCCGCCGAGCAAGGGCTCACGGACCTCGACGGCCTCCTCGTCCCCGCCACCGGACCCGCCGGCGAGGCGCTTCAGGTGCCCGCCGCGGGCGTCCCGTGGTTCCTCGCGCTCGTCGGCCGGCACGCGCTCGTGACCTCCCTCTTCGCGCTCCACCACCGTCCGGCCCTCGCCCACGCCACGCTCCTCGCGCTCGCCGCGACCCAGGCCGGCGAGGCGGACGGCGAGCCGGGGAAGATCGTGCACGAGGTACGCCACGGCGAGCTGGCGCACTTCGGCCAGGTGCCGTACGGGCGCTACTACGGCGCGGTCGACACCACCCCGCTCTTCCTCGTCCTCCTCGGCGCGCTCACCGGGCACACCGGCGACGACAAGCTTGCCCGCCTCCTGGAGCATCAGGCCCGCGCCGCCGTCGAGTGGATGTTCCGCGACGGCGGCCTGGCCGACACCGGCTACCTCCGCCACCGCGCCGACGAGGGCGGCCAGGCCGACCAGAGCTGGCGGGACTCCCCCGGCGCCCTCTGCGCCGCGGACGGCACCCGCGCCACCGGCGCGATCGCCACCGCCGCACCCCAGGGCTACGCCTACGCCGCCCTCACCCACACCGCCCGCCTGGCCGCCGGCGCCTGGGCCGACCCGGCGCTCGCCGACCGCCTCACCACCGCGGCCGGCGACCTGCGCACCCGCTTCCTCACCGACTTCTGGCTCCCCGGCCCCGACTTCCCCGCCCTGGCCCTCGACGGCACCGGGCACCCCGCCGACGCGCTCTCCTCCGACGCCGGACACCTGCTGTGGTCCGGGCTGCTGGACCGGGACCGCGCACACCGGGTGGGACGGCGGCTGCTGGAGCCGGACTTCTTCTCGGGCTGGGGCGTACGGACCATGGCCGCCGGACAGGGGGCGTACCACCCGATGGCGTACCACCGCGGCAGCGTCTGGCCGCACGACAACGCGTTCCTGGCCCTCGGCCTGGCCCGCTACGGCCTCCACGAGGAGGCCCGCCAGGTGGCCGCGGCCCTCACCGACCTGGCCGTCCACGCCGCGTACCGCCTCCCGGAGGCCATCGCCGGCTACCCCCGCACCACCCAGCCCACCCCGGTCCCGTTCCCCCACGCCTGCTCGCCGCAGTCATGGTCGGCGGCGACCCCCCTGGCCCTGCTGACGGCGGTCACATCCGCGGAGGAATGACCCCACGCCCGCATACCGCAGAGGACGGGTCAGTCCCCGTACGCCTCGGGCGGGTGCTCCCGGCCCGCCACGAACTCGCCGAGCAGGTGCCGGCCTGCGACCGTGAACGGGTGGTCGGCCCCCAGGCTGCGCTCCCGCCTGGCCAGCACATCCGTCATGATCTCGATGCCCGCGTCCACGCGGCCGCGTGCGGTCAGGGTCCGGGAGAGCAGTTGCCGGGCGGAGAGCGTGATCGGGTAGTCGGGCCCGAAGCGCAGCAGGTACGCCTCGGTAACCGCCCGTATCTGCTGCTCCGCCTCGTCCAGACGGCCCAGCCGGTACAGCACCCAGGCGTGGTTCTGGCGGGCACCGAGCGTCACGGTGTGATCGGGGCCGAGAATCCGGGTGCACTCCTCGGGCAGGGCGGGCAGCGAGCCGTCGTCCTCGGCGGCGACGTCCACTGCGGGCAGCAGGACCAGAAGGCTTGCGCGGGAGCGCAGTGTCAGGGGATGTTCGGGACCCAGGACCCGGCGCCTGCCGGCCGCCGTGGAGCGCAGCAGGGAGACGGCCTCGTCGCGTCTCCCGAGATTGCCGAGGACGAGTTGAAGGCCGTGGCCGCTGTCGAGGGTGTCGGGGTCATCGGCTCCGAGCAGCACCTCCTGGGCCGCACGGATGCGGCTGAGAAGCCGCTCGGCCTCGGCATAGCGGCCCAGCCGGAAGAGCGCCCGGCCGGACCGGGAGCGGGCCGCCAGAACGAGACGGTGGCCCGCGCCGAGCCGGCGCTCGCCGAGGTCCGCGGCGGTCCGGGCGGCTTCCCAGGCCGCCTGGTAGTCGCCGGTGCGGTGCAGGGCGACGGACAACCGCGTCGCCGCGGCCAGCGCGTGCGCGGACGTGCGCGGGTCGCCGACACGCCGCGGCAGGGCGAGGGCGTGGGGCACCAGCAGCCGGTAACGCGGTTCGTACGGGCCCGCGTCGGGCACCACGGGCACGGCCGCGTCCAGCAGCCGGACCGCCGTGGCGTCGAGGGACGGCAGCTTCTCCGCCGGGGTCGCCGCGGCGACGCTGTCGAGCAGCACTCCGTGGCTCTGCGTACAGCGCACGCCCACATCGACGAGTTCGGTCAGCGACTGGTCGAGCAGCGCCCTCAGCGCGGTTTCGCAGCGGTCACGGGGCAGGACGCCGCCGATCTCGCCGCGGTCGAGCAGGGACAGCGGCAGCGGATCGGGCGAGAACCGCGCGAGGAGCCTCAACAGCGCGGTCGCCTCCGGCAGGCCCCGGGCCTCGAAGGCGTCGAGTGTCAGTTGCCAGGTGAGGCCCACCAGGTGCCGGGGGTCCTCCGGCGACAGGGGATCAGCGCCCTCGTCGATGAGATCGACTCCTTCCGTTTCGTCGAGGCGACGCCCGTACGTCTCCATCGACCAGGGGTCGAGGACCTGCTGGGACAGGAAACCGCCCGCCAGCGTGAGGGCGAGCGGGAGCCGGCCGAGCCGCTCCGCGATCCGGTCGGCCTCCTGCTGCGTGCCGCTGTGCGGGGCGAGGTCCCGCAGCACCCGCGCGGCATCCGCGCGCGGCAGCACGCCGATGTGCTGCAACTCCGCCCCCGGCCACCACCGGGCGGCCGACCGGCGCGTGGTCACCACGACCGTGCCGCGGGGGCTGGTGCGCAGCCAACTGCCGTCGCGGAGGATGTCGGGTTCGTCGGCGTTGTCGAGGACGAGCAGCCAGGGCTCCGCGGAGCGGTCGAGGTACTGCCAGACGAGGTCGGCGGCCGGGCGGAGACCGCCGCGGGCGGCCAGCAGTTCGCCGTCGGCGGCGCCCCGGTCGGCGGCGACGGCGAGCATCCCGGCGCGCAGGCTCGACCGGTCGGAGGCGCTGACCCACAGGCCGACCCGGCCGCATTCGCCGGTGGCCGTCTGGAAGAGCGTGTACGCGACCGCCGTCTTGCCGCACCCGCCCATGCCGTACAGCACGTAGAGCTCGCCGCCCCGCTCCCCCTCCACACTCGTACGCAACCGCGCGAGCACCTCGGCACGGTCACGCAGGACGGCCGGAGGACGGCCGACCGCCGGCCGGCGGACGGAGTCGGGGCCGCCGGGCACGGCGGTCCCGCCCCCGTGGTGGTGGTGTTCGGTGATGTGCTGATCACCTGACGCCTGGTAGACCCGGCCACGGTCCTCGGCGCGGCCGTCCATGCCGCCTGTCATCGCTCTGTGAGGTGCTGGTCGCGTCCTGCCTGCTGGATACGGGCGCTCCCGGACGCCCGGGCGTGCAGGTGGGTCACAGGACCCGTCCCGCCCGTGGGTTCGAGCTCGTCGAGAAGCGCGCGCAGTTCCGCGACGGCGCCGGGGTGAGCGACAAGAAGGCGCCGCAGCCGCCCCTGCCACTCGGCCTGCAGTTCGCCGACGGTCTGCTGGTCCCCGGCCGCCTCGGCGGCGACGGCGTCGTCACGGGCGGCTTCGAGTTCGGCGGCCACGGTCTCGGCACGGTGCGGCTGCAGGCGGCGCCAGAGCTGCGTGATCCCCTCGCGGGTGCGCTGCCAGGCGTCGGTCGTCATCAGCGTGACCAGCGTGATTCCGGCGCTCTGTGCGAGTAAGGCTGCCTCCGGGTCCACAGTTCTCCCTGCCTCGGACGTCAAGCCTTGGGACTTTATGACAAATAGCAGATAGTTGCGGTCGCGGGCCGTGCCGTTTTCCCGAGCATTCATCATCGCGCGCCTTGACCGTACGGGGCAACAGGAGACCGACCAGGCGCCGTTCATTTGTCCGGTTACAGCCTCACTGGGCCCTTGCGTCCGGTGCTAAGATCCCTTCGCTCGACTCCGGTACAGCGAGGGGAGATCGTCATGGCCAGGCCGTGGGAAGCCGATCCGGGGACGACGTTCAAACGACGTCTGGGGAAATCGCCGCAGGAGTTAGGTCATACGACCGACAGTCCTGACTGCCCCGACATCTGGGAACTCGAGAACGGCGACATCGTCGTCATCGGCCGCGACCTCACGGGGGCACTGGGCCGAAAGCTGCCGTCGGGCGTCTCCGTCGGTGCGGACGAGCGCCTCGTCGTCATCCCCAGGAACATGCTGATCGCCGCGAAACAGGACATCCCGAGTGTTTGACTCCTTCCCCTCCGGCGTCTCGGAACGCCTGGACCGGCCCACGTACCACGCTGACTTTCGCCGGGTCTTCGCCAGCGGAATCCGTCACATGAACAAGCTCGAACGCGGACAGAACTTCAAAGAGCGCGGATTCGCCAGTTGGGAAGCGTTCGCGGCAGGTGAATGGGACCGTGCGCTCTCCCTCGCCGACGAAAGACGCGACTCCTATGCGCAGCAGTTCCAGCAGGCCGCCCAGCTCGGGATTGCGCAGCGCCGCCTTCGTGTAGTGGAGTTTCCGGTGACCCCGTACGTGCAGTGGGAGTTTCACGTCCTGCGCGTACGCGTGGAACTGGGAGACCCGATCCGAGTGCTGGACGCTCGTGAGATCTCGGACATCGAAAAGGACCGTCCCGTTCCCGAAGTGGTCATTCTCGGCGACGTCGCCATGTACGAGGTTCTCTATGACGACGACGGGAATGCGAGGGGGTCCCACCGCTTCACCGACCGTGCCCTGATCGAGGAGACCTCGGCCGGGTTCGACGCACTGTACGAACGCGGTGAGGACTTCCACGGGTTCTTCGGCAGGGAGATCGCCCCTCTCGCCCCGCCCGCAGTCGCCTACGGAGACGGCGGGCTCTCCACGCGGTAGCGGCCGCGGAGGACTTCCGGACCCTCAGGGGCGGGGCTTGGCGGGCTGGGGGCGGGCGGTCGGCTGGCGGCGGAGGGTGAGGGCCGGGGGGCGATGAGTTTCGGGGGGGGGCGCCGGTCTTACCGTCGTCGGACCCCAGCCAG
Source organism: Streptomyces sp. CNQ329 (assembly GCF_000482585.1). Taxonomy (NCBI): domain Bacteria; kingdom Bacillati; phylum Actinomycetota; class Actinomycetes; order Kitasatosporales; family Streptomycetaceae; genus Streptomyces; species Streptomyces sp. CNQ329. The sequence goes on from NZ_AXVU01000034.1 coordinate 26,446, forward strand.
GAGGACTTCCCATGCGCAGCGTGACCTACTCGATGGCCGCTTCACTCGACGGCTTCGTCACCGACCCGGACGGCAGTTTCCAGTAAACGGTGCCGAGTAAGGAGGTCTTCCGGTTCTCCATCGAGGAGATCCGTGGCGTCGGCGTCTATGTCATGGGGCGGCGGCTGTACGAGACGATGCTGTACTGGGAGACCGCCGTGCAGGACCCGTCGCTGCGCGACGCCGAGCGGGAGTGGGCCGGGCTGTGGAACCCCCTGCCGAAGGTGGTGTTCTCCCGTACGCTCACCGCGGTCGAGGGCAACGCACGCCTGGCCTCCGGCGGTCTGGCCGAGGAGATCGGGCGGCTGCGGGAGGAGCCGGGTGAGGGCGACATCGCGATCGGCGGCGCGGTGCTCGCCGCCGAGGCGGCGGAGCTCGGGCTGATCGACGAGTACCGGGCCAGGGTGTGCCCGGTGCTGCTCGGCGGCGGCGCTCCGTACTTCGCCCGGAACGAGCGCCGGGTGGACCTCGAACTCGTCGAGACCCGCACCTTCGCCTCGGGAGTCGTCTTCCTCCGGCACCGCGTGGTGCGCTAGCCGTCCGCGGCCGTGGCCCAGGGGCCGTCCGGAGCGAGTTCGGTGAGGACGGCCCTCAGGTGCGGGGGTTCCAGCGGGTCCGGGAGGGCGGGGATCCCGGACCAGGAGACCCATGCGTGGCCGGTGAGGGTGACCTGCTCGTCCGGGAGGAGGCCCGTGCGGCGCAGCGGAGGGCGCTCGGCGGGGTAGCGGGCGAGGAAGAAGTGCTCGGTGCCCACGAAGTGGGTGCCCTTCCAGTGGAAGTCCCGTGCGACGGGCACGCCGCGGTCCTGGACCGCGGCGGGGTCGAGGCCGGTCTCCTCGGCGAGTTCGCGGCGGGCGGCGGCGAGCGGGGTTTCGTCCGGCTCCACGCCGCCGCCGGGCGGCTCCCAGATCAGCGCGCCGTCGAAGGGGTCGCGCCAGCGCAGCAGCAGCACGCGCTCGGCGGCGTCGAGACAGATGACCCGCGCGGCGGGCCGGTGCGTCGTGTCCACCGCTCCGAGGCTAGCCGCGGGGGTGCGGGCAGAAAGCACCGGGGGTGGCGGGCTCCCTCAGCCGCCCGACGTGTCCAGTTCCGCGTCCGCGTCCACCCGCGGGCGCTCGTACGGGTCCGCCAGCCAGCCCTCCGGCAGCACCACCTTGTTCCGGCCCGCCGTGCGCCCCCGCGGGCCGTCGGCACCCGGCGGCCACGGCTGGTCCAGGTCCAGGGTGCCCAGCAGGTCGTCCAGCTCCGCGAGGGAGCCGACCATCGCCATCCGGTGGCGCACTTCCCTGCCGACCGCGAAACCCTTCGTGTACCACGGCACGTGCTTGCGGAAGTCGATGACGCCCCGCCGCTCGTCGCCGAGCCACTGCCCCAGCAGCTCCGCGTGCCGCCGCATCACGCCCGCGACCTCCTTCAGCGCGGGGCGCGCGTACGACGCCTCCGGCTCCGGACCGAACGCCGCCACCAGGTCGCCGAAGAGCCACGGCCGCCCCAGGCAGCCGCGCCCGACCACCACCCCGTCGCAGCCCGTCTCGCGCACCATCCGCAGCGCGTCGTCCGCCGACCAGATGTCCCCGTTGCCCAGCACCGGGATCTCCGGCACGTGCTCCTTCAGCCGCGCGATCGCGTCCCAGTCCGCGGTGCCGCCGTAGTGCTGGGCCGCCGTGCGGCCGTGCAGCGCGATGGCCGTGACGCCCTCCTCGACGGCGATCCGGCCGGCGTCCAGGTACGTCAGGTGGTCGTCGTCGATGCCCTTGCGCATCTTCATCGTCACCGGCAGGTCACCCGCGCCGGCCACCGCCTCGCGGAGGAGGGCCCGCAGCAGGTTCCGCTTGTACGGCAGCGCCGAGCCGCCGCCCTTGCGGGTCACCTTGGGGACGGGGCAGCCGAAGTTGAGGTCGATGTGGTCGGCGAGGTCCTCGTCGGCGATCATGCGGGCCGCGCGGCCGGTGTACACCGGGTCCACGCCGTAGAGCTGGATCGACCGCGGCTTCTCCGTGCCGTCGAAGTGCACGAGCCGCATCGTCTTCGCGTCCCGCTCGACCAGCGCCCGCGTCGTGATCATCTCGCTGACGAAGAGGCCCCGGCCGCCGGAGAACTCGCGGCACAGCGTGCGAAACGGCGCGTTCGTGATCCCCGCCATGGGCGCGAGCACCACGGGCGGGGAGACGGTGTGCGGGCCGATCTGCAGCTCGGACATGCGGCGGATTACCTCGTTGCGTACGGGGACGGACCGTCCATTGTCCCTCACCCCGGGCGCGGTCGCGCACCGCTGCGCCCTCAGCGGTCCTCGTCGCGGCGGACCCGGACCGCCAGCGTCAGCTCGTCCATGTCCTGCGCCGCCGCCGCGAGCCGGCCCACGTCGGAGCTGACGGCGCGGACCAGCACGTCCACGCCGTGCGGCTCGGAGCGGAAGGCGTAGTTCAGGGAGCAGCCGAGGGTGCCGTCGTCCGAGTCGGTGAAGTAACGCATGGCGCGCAGCCCGTTGCCCAGGTGCGGGTGGCGGAACAGCTCCACGATCGGCGCCTCCACCGCCTCGTCGTCCATCGACCGCACCAGCTCCCGCAGCCGGTCGTTGCGGTCGCCGGCGCCACCGCCGGTCAGCCGGTTCCCGGGCGCGGCGTCAGCTCCGCAGCGCACCCCAGGTGTCGGGGCCCACCTGACCGTCGACGGCCAGCCCCTTCGCGGACTGGAACGTCTTGACCGCCGCCTCCGTGCTCGGACCGAACATGCCGTCGACACCGCCGTCGCCGAGGTCGTAGCCGCGGGCGCGGAGGATGCACTGGACCTGGACCACGCGCTCGCCGGTGTCGCCGCTCTGGGTGAGGGCGGTGCCCGAGTAGTACGTGCACGACTTCCACGGCTCCGCGGGCGGCGCCGACGTCGTGGCCGGGGTCGTCGGCTTCGCCGACGTGGCGTCGGGGCGGGTGGGCTCCGGGGTGGCGCGGGCGCTCCCGCCGGGGCTCCCGGCCGGCTGCGAGGTGCCCGCGACGGTGGGGCTCGGGGACGACGCGGCGCTCTCCTCGCCGTCGTCCTTCTCCTTCGACGGCTTCACGCTGCCCGGCTGTCCGCTCTGCCCGGCCGGGGCGCTCGCACTCCGGTCCGCCCCGCGCGCGTTCGCCTCGTCGCCGTCGCCGTCGCCCACCCACCCCGGCACGGTGAACGCCAGCGCCGCCACGGCCGCCACCGCGACCGCGGCACCGGCAAGCATCAGCGGGCGGGGGCGCCGCGACGGAGGGCGGGCGGACGGAGTCCCGGCGGGGCCGGGAGAGCCCTGCGCATACGGGGTGAACGCCCCCTGCGGCGTGGCCTGTCCCGGGGGCGCTCCCGGCGGCCGTCCGCCCGGCCCGTACGGGCCCGCCGCCCCCGGTGCTCCCGGTCCGGCCGCACCGGCCGCGCCACCGGGGCCGCCCGCGGGGCCCGGCGCGAGCCCCGCCGCCGCGTTCAGCGCCTCCGGCGGCATCGACGGCGTGTGCGACTCCGGCGCCGGACCGAACCCGCCCGCCCCCGTGCCCGCACCGGCCGCCGCCCCCGCGGCAGCCGCGCCCGGGCCCGCGCCGCCCAGCCGCATCGTCTCCGCCGCGTCCGGCGGCGGCTCGCCCGCCGCCACCGCCGCCAGCAGCCGCCCGGCGCGCAGCACGTCCGCGCGGCGCCCCGGGTCCTTGTCCATCAACTCCCGCAGCGCGCCTGCCAGCGGGCCCGCACGCCGCGGCTCCGGCAGCGGATCCACCACGATCGCGCTGATCGTCGACCACGTCGACGACCGGCGGAAGGGCGAGATGCCTTCCACCGCCGCGTACAGCGTCGCGCCCAGCGACCACACGTCCGACGGCGGCCCCGGCAGGTCACCGCGGGCCCGCTCGGGCGACAGATAGTCGATGGAGCCAACCATCTCGCCGGGGGCCGTCAGCCGCGTCGTACCGTCGTCGCCCGGGTCGTCCATCGCGGCGATGCCGAAGTCGGTGAGGACGACGCGGCCCCCGCGGGCCAGCAGGATGTTCGCGGGCTTGACGTCCCGGTGCAGAATCCCCGCGCGGTGCGCCGCGGCCAGCGCGTCGACGACCTTCGCGCCGATCCCGGCGGCCTCCGCGGGGTCCAGCACGCCCCGTTCACGAATCACGTCATCCAGCGACGGCCCGTCGACCAGCTCCATCACGATCAGCGGCCGGCCCTCGTGCTCCGTGACGTCGTGCACGGCGATCACGCCCGGGTGGCCGACCCGGGCCGCGGCCCGCGCCTCCCGCTGCATCCGCAGTCGCAGCTCCGCCGGGTCGTGCGCCACGCCCTCCCCGAACGCGCGCAGTTCCTTCACCGCGACCTCGCGGACCAGGACTTCGTCCACGGCACGCCACACCGTGCCCATGCCGCCCCGCCCGAGCCGCCCCACCACGCGATACCGCCCGGCGAGCCGCCGGCCGACCCCCGCTTCGCTCTCCCCCACAGCCGCCCTCTGCCGTTCGCCGCACGCACCGTGTCCGATGCGCACGCTCTGTCCGTGCCTCAAGGGCAGCCTAACGGGCCCCGGTGACAAGGGAGTCGCATCCGCCCACGGTGCAGGGCACCCACGGCGGGGGCGCAGGCGGGGCGGTGCCCCGGCGCGCGGGCACACGCGCCGGGCGTGCGCCCATGCTCCGGCAAACGCGGCCCGACCCGCCTCCGGCGACCGCCGCCCCGTGGCACCGCGAAGGCGGGCCCGCGGGCCCACGGAGTGCGCTCCCCCGGGCGCAGGCCCGCGGGCCCGCCGGCGTACGCCGTGCCGGCGCCGGCGCCGCTACTGCTCCGTGGCCGGGCTCGGCTTCGCCGGGGCCCGCCGGCCGCCGCTTCCCCCCGGCTGCGGGCTGCGCTCGGGGGCGGCGATCTCCTGCCACCACGGCCTCGTCGGCAGCGTCCGCGCCGACGGCTCGAAGGGCTCGCCCGGCCGGGGGATCGCGGCGCGCACGCCGCCTGCCGCCGCCGCGGCGGCGGTGCGCTCCGCGGGCTCCTCCCAGCGGTGCGGGGCGAGGTTGAACGTGCCCCAGTGGATGGGCAGCAGCACCCCGCCGCGCAGGTCGAGATGGGCCTGGACGCCTTCTTCCGGGGTCATGTGGATGTCCGGCCAGAAGTCGCTGTACGCGCCGATCTGCACCATCGCCGCGTCGAACGGGCCGTGTCCGGCGCCGATGTCGGCGAAGCCGGGGAAGTAGCCGGTATCGCCGCTGTGGAACACCCGGTGCTCCGGGCCGCGCACGGCCCAGGAGGCCCACAGCGTGCGCTGCTTGTTGCGGATGCCGCGACCGCAGAAGTGGCGGGCGGGCGTCGCGGTGAGGGTCAGGCCGGCGACCTCGGCCGACTCGTGCCAGTCCAGCTCGGCGATGCGGTCCTGCGGCACGCCCCAGCGCTCCAGGTGGGCCCCGACGCCGAGCGGCACGGCGAAGAGCACGTCGGGGGCGACCGCCCTGCGGAGCTCGCGGACGGTCCCCATGTCGAGGTGGTCGTAGTGGTCGTGGGAGATGACGACCGCGTCGAGCGGGCCGAGTTCGCCGATCGGCAGCGGTACGCGGTGGAAGCGGCGCGGGCCCGCGAAGGAGAACGGCGAACAGCGCTCGCCGAAGACCGGGTCGAAGAGGACCCGCCGGCCGTCGATCTCGGCGAGCACGGTGGCGTGGCCCAGCCAGGTCAGGCGCAGCCCGTCGGCCGGCGGGGCGGACAGGTCCGGGCGCTGCACGGGGACGGCTCCCGCGGGTCTGCGGCCGTCGCGGCGGAGCAGGGCGCGGATCATCTCGCCGCGGGAGCCGCCGCCGGGCTGCGGGCTGATGGCGGCGGGGACCGGGTTGCGGAACGCGCCGGCCTCCGGGTCGTAGTTCGGCGAGTGGAGAATCCGCGTCAGCCGGGCTCCCGCCGGCTCGGCACCGAAGGACGCGGGACGAACTCGACGCATGGCTACTCCTTGGTCTCGGACTGTGAGGTGAACGGCGGCGGGGACGGCGGTGTTCCGCCGCGCGGGATTATTGTGCTGACAGATTTTGACATCTGTCATTCGTCATTCCATACTTGTCGCCATGACTACCCTTCCGACCCGCCCTCTCGGCACCTCCGGCCCCCGCGTCTCCGCCCTCGGCCTCGGCTGCATGGGCATGTCCGCGCTCTACGGGCCCGCGGACCGCACGGAATCCATCGCCACCATCCACGCCGCCCTCGACGCCGGCGTGACGCTCCTCGACACCGGCGACTTCTACGCCATGGGCCACAACGAACTGCTCATCCGCGAGGCCCTCGACACCCGCCCCGGCAGCCGCGACCAGGCCGTCGTCAGTGTGAAGTTCGGCGCTCTGCGCGACCCGGACGGCGGCTTCCTCGGCGTCGACGGCCGTCCCGCCGCCGTGAAGAACTTCGCCGCGTACTCGCTGCAGCGCCTCGGCACCGACCACATCGACGTCTACCGGCTCGCCCGGCTCGACCCCGACGTCCCCGTCGAGGAGACCGTCGGCGCCGTGCAGGAGCTGATCGACGCCGGCCACGTGCGGCACATCGGGCTCTCCGAGGTCGGCGCGGAGACCCTGCGCCGGGCCGCGGCCACGGCACCGATCACCGATCTGCAGATCGAGTACTCGCTGATCTCCCGCGGCATCGAGGACGAGATCCTGCCCGTCTGCCGTGAGCTGGGCATCTCCGTCACCGCGTACGGGGTGCTCTCCCGCGGTCTGATCAGCGGGCACATGACCCGTGAGCGTGTCCGGGAGCTGAGCGCGCAGGACTTCCGGGCGCACAGCCCGCGGTTCGCCGCCGGCAACATCGACCGGAACCTGGCGCTGGTCGACGCCCTGCGGCAGGTGGCCGACGGCAAGGGTGTGACGGTCGCGCAGATCGCCATCGCCTGGGTGCTCGGCCGCGGCGAGGAGATCGTGCCGCTCGTGGGCGCGCGGACCCGCGACCGGCTGGCCGAGTCCCTCGGCGCCCTGGACGTCAAGCTGGACGCGGCGGATCTGGCCGCGATCGAAGAGGCGGTGCCGGCCGGCGCGGCGGCGGGCGAGCGGTACGCGCCGGAGCAGATGGCGACGCTGGACAGCGAGAGGTCGGACGGGAAGTCCGCGGCGTAAAGGGGGACGACGGCGGGTGCGCGGCCCGGCCCGCGCACCCGCCGGTACCGCGCCACCCGCCCGGGCCGCCCGTTCAGGCCGGGCCGTCCCCGACGGGTGGCCGTGTCGTTGCAGGCGGGGCCTGGGAAGCTGGTAGGAGAGCCGACGCCAGTCGGGAGAGCCCGAAGAGCCGGAGAGCGCCGATGCCGCCCGAGACCCTGACCTCCGAGCACATCCTCGAAGCCACGGAGGAGGTGCTGCGCCGCTACGGTCCGGCGAAGGCCACGGTGGTGGACGTGGCGCGGGTGCTGGGTGTCAGCCACGGTTCGGTGTACCGGCATTTTCCGAGCAAGGCGGCGCTGCACGCGGCGGTGGCGGCGCGGTGGCTGGACCGGACGTCGGCGGTGCTGGAGGGGATCACGGCGGCGGAGGGGCCCGCGGACGTGCGGTTGCGGCGGTGGCTGGCCGAGCTGTTCGACGCCAAGCGGCACAAGGCGCATGACGATCCGGAGATGTTCGCGGCGTACATGGACCTGATAGGCGACGGCGCCCGGGCGGCCCGCGCAGGTACGGCCGCGGGAGCGGCGTCCGGCTCGGAAGCGGACGCGGCAGCCGGTTCCGCGACGGTGGCCGGGGTGGTGGCGCGGCACATCGCGGAGCTGACGGGGCAGTTGACGCTGATCCTGGAGGACGGGGTGCGCCAGGGGGTGCTGTCGGTGCCGCCCGCGGTGGCGGCGGGGGATGCGGAGGAAGCGGCGGTGGCGCACGCCGCACGGCGCTCGGTGGAGGGGCTGGCGCGGGCGGTGTTCGACGCGACGCGCAGGTTCCACGATCCGGCGTTCGCGCCGGGCTGGCAGACGCCGGGGGTGGAGCGGGAGTTCGCGTTGCTGGTGGACGTGGTGGTGCGGGGGCTACGCCCCTGAGGCGGGCGCCGTTCCGGAGTCGCTGCGCCCGGTGCCGCCGGCGGCCCGGTGTGCTTCCGCGAGGTGCTCTTCGGCCTTGAGCCGGGGCAGGAACTGGGCCGCTCTGTTCCAGTCACAGCTTTCGCACTGCAGTGTGCGCCGGGCGCCGGCGCCGGTGACGTGAACGGTGTGCTCGCGGCCGTCGGGGTCGGTGGCGGTGACCCGGCTGGTGGCCCTCGCGTGCATGACGCCTCCTGCTGCTTCTGCCTCGTGCCGTGCGTGGCTCCTTCTGGCCTGGCGGTGGGGCACAGTGTGCAGCAAGGTGCGCGCCTGCCGCAGCCCGCTGCGCGTATTGCGTGCGGTCTTCGTTACACGGCGACGGCGCCCCCGGCCGGGGGCGCCGTCGTGGTGGAGCGGGTCGGTCAGCAGCCGATGAGGCGCCCGGCGAGGTAGGTCTCGACCTGGTCGAGGGAGACGCGCTCCTGCTTCATGGTGTCGCGTTCGCGGACGGTGACGGCGTTGTCGTCGAGGGTGTCGAAGTCGACGGTGATGCAGTAGGGGGTGCCGATCTCGTCCTGGCGGCGGTAGCGGCGGCCGATGGCGCCGGCGTCGTCGAACTCGATGTTCCAGTGGCCGCGCAGATCGGCGGCGAGTCCCTTGGCCTTGGGGGAGAGTTCGGGGTTGCGGGAGAGGGGGAGCACCGCGGCCTTGACGGGGGCGAGGCGGGGGTCCAGGCGCATGACGGTGCGCTTTTCCATCTTGCCCTTGGCGTTGGGCGCTTCGTCCTCGACGTAGGCGTCGAGCATGAAGGCGAGCATGGCGCGGCCGACGCCGGCGGCGGGCTCGATGACGTAGGGGGTCCAGCGCTCGCCGGCCTCCTGGTCGAAGAAGGAGAGGTCCTGGCCGGAGGCCGCGGAGTGGGCCTTGAGGTCGAAGTCGGTGCGGTTGGCGATGCCTTCGAGTTCGCCCCACTGGCTGCCGGCGAAGTCGAAGCGGTACTCGATGTCGACGGTGCGCTTGGAGTAGTGGGAGAGCTTGTCCTTGGGGTGCTCGAACCAGCGGAGGTTGCTCTCCTGCATGCCGAGGCCGGTGTACCAGTTCCAGCGCTGCTGGAGCCAGTACTCGTGCCAGGTCTCGTCCTCGCCCGGCTTGACGAAGAACTCCATCTCCATCTGCTCGAACTCGCGGGTGCGGAAGATGAAGTTGCCGGGGGTGATCTCGTTGCGGAAGGACTTGCCGGTCTGGGCGATGCCGAAGGGGGGCTTCTTCCGGGACGAGGTCTGGACCTGCATGAAGTTGGTGAAGATGCCCTGGGCCGTTTCGGGGCGCAGGAAGGTCTCCGAGCCGGCGTCCTGGGTGGGGCCGAGGTGGGTGGAGAGCAGGCCGGAGAACTGCTTGGGCTCGGTGAAGCCGCCCTTGTTGCCGCAGTGGGGGCAGTTGATGTCGGCGAGGCCGCCGGCCGGCGGGTGGCCGTGCTTGGCCTCGTAGGCCTCTTCGAGGTGGTCGGCGCGGAAGCGCTTGTGGCAGGAGGTGCACTCGGTGAGCGGGTCGGTGAAGGTGGCGACGTGGCCGGACGCTTCCCAGACCTCGCGGGCGAGGATGACGGAGGAGTCGAGGCCGACGACGTCGTCGCGGGAGGTGACCATGGTGCGCCACCACTGGCGCTTGATGTTCTCCTTGAGCTCTACGCCGAGAGGGCCGTAGTCCCAGGCGGCGCGCTGGCCACCGTAGATCTCGCTGCACGGATAGACGAAGCCACGGCGCTTGCTCAGGCTGACGATGGTGTCGATCTTGTCGGCGGCCACGGTGCTCTCTTCATTACGACGACGAAGCGGTGCTCCAGGTTACCGGCGGCGGTGCCCCTGGTTTCAAATCGGGGGGCGGGCGGGGCGGGAGGCGGGCCGGCGGGCTCGCCCCGGGGTGGCACGGGGGCGGGTACCGGGTCACCGGAGGGCCGGCACCCGGACATATATTTTGACAATCGTTTCCATCTTTGATGAAAATGAGTGTCATGAAAGCTTCCCGCCGGTCGATATCCGGTCTCACCCCCATCGCCGCGGCGGCGCTGTCCGCGGCCGCGGCGCTCACCCTGTCCGCCTGCGGCGACGGGGCTTCGGGCACCACGACGGAGGACGGCAGGCTGCGGGTGACCGCGTCGTTCTACCCGATGCAGTTCCTGGCCGAGGAGATCGGCGGGGCGAACGCGGAGGTCTCCACGCTGACGAAGCCGGGGACGGAACCGCACGACCTGGAGCTGAGCCCGCGGCAGACGGGGGAGCTGGCGGACGCGGGACTGATCGTCTACCTGAAGGACATGCAGCCGGCGGTCGACGAGGCCATCGAGCAGTCGGGTGCGGAGCACGTCGTGGAGGCGTCGGAGTTCACGTCGCTGGAGAAGCACGGCGCGGAGGGGGCCGACGGGCACGCACAGGAGGAGGCGGACGGGGGCCACGAGGGGCACGACCACGGCGGCGAGGACGGGCCGGATCCGCATCTCTGGCTGGACCCGGTGCGTTACGCGGAGGTCGCCGAGGGCGTCGGCGAGGCCATGGCCGAGGCGGACCCGGACCACGCCGCCGCGTACGAGAAGAACGCCGCGAAGCTGGCGGAGCGGCTGCGCACGCTGGACCGGGAGTTCGCCGCGGGGCTGGAGAACAGGCGGACGGACACCTTCATCACCACGCACGCCGCCTTCGGCTACATCGCCGACCGCTACGGCCTGGTGCAGGAGTCGATCAAGGGGCTGAGCCCGGAGTCGGAGCCGAGCGCCGCGCGGATGCAGCAGTTGCAGGACATCGCGGAGGACGACGGGGTGACGACGGTGTTCTTCGAGACGCTGGTCAGCGACAAAACGGCCCGCACTCTCGCGGGTGACCTGGGCCTTCGCACGGACGTGCTCGACCCGATCGAGGGCGTGACGGACGAGTCGAAGGGTGACGACTACTTCTCGGTCATGGAGGCGAACCTCGGGGCGCTCCAGCGGGCACTGGGGGCGAAGTGAGCGGGGTCTCGGCCGAGGGAGCGGGCGTGGCGGAGCCGGTGGTGAGTCTGCGCGGCGCGCACGCGGCGCTGGGCGGGCGCGCGGTCCTGGGCGGCGTGGATCTGACGGTGGGCCGCGGTGAAGTGGTGGCGCTGCTGGGGGCGAACGGTTCGGGCAAGTCGACGACGGTACGGGCCGTGGTGGGCCGCGTGCCGCTCACCTCGGGTGAGCTGGAGCTGTTCGGAACGCCGCTGGGGCGTTTTCGCCAGTGGCACCGGATCGGGTACGTGCCGCAGCGGTCGACCGCCGCGTCCGGGGTGCCGGCGTCGGTGCGGGAGGTCGTGGCGTCGGGGCGCCTGTCGCGGTCGCGGTTGCTGCCGCTGGGGCGGGCGGACCGGGCGGCGGTGGAACGGGCCCTTGCGGTGGTGGGGCTGGCGGACCGGGCCGGGGAGTCGGTGAACCGCCTGTCCGGCGGACAGCATCAGCGCGTGCTGATCGCGCGGGCGCTGGTGGCCGAGCCGGAGTTGCTGATCATGGACGAGCCGCTGGGCGGGGTGGATCTGCCGAGCCAGCGGATTCTGGCGGAGGCGCTGGCCGGGCAGGTCGAGGGCGGTGCGTCGGTGCTGGTGGTCCTGCATGAGCTGGGGCCGATGCAGCCGCTGATCGACCGCACGGTCGTGCTCGGCGACGGCCTGGTGGCGCGGGAGTACGGGCGCGGGCAGACCGACGAGGCGGCACGGGTGCACGATCTGGCGTGCCATCCGCACCCGGGCGGGGCGGGCGAACCGGCCGCGACGGACCGGACGGGGCTGCTGACATGATGCTGGAGTTCCTGGAGCCGCCGTTCATGCAGCGGGCCCTGCTGGCGGCACTGCTGGTGGGGATCGCGGCGCCCGCGGTGGGCATCTACCTGGTGCAGCGCCGGCAGGCGATCATGGGTGACGGCATCGGGCACGTGGCGCTGACCGGCGTGGCGCTGGGTTTCCTGCTGAACACGAGCCCGGTGTGGACGGCGGTGCTGGTGGCGGCGGCGGGCGCGGTGGCGATGGAGCTGATCCGCTCGTACGGGCACACGCGCGGTGATCTGGCGCTGGCGATGCTGTTCTACGGCGGCATGGCCGGGGGTGTGCTGCTGATCAATCTGGCGCCGAACGGTTCGACGGCGAATCTGACCACCTATTTGTTCGGGTCGGTGACGACGGTGTCGGACTCCGACGTGGTGGCGATCGTGTGGCTGTCGGTGTTCGTGCTGCTGGTGACGCTGGGACTGCGGCGGCAGTTCTTCGCGATCTGCCAGGACGAGGAGTTCGCGAAGGTCATGGGGCTGCCGGTGCGGTCGCTGAACCTGCTGCTGGCGGTGACGGCGGCGGTGACGGTCACGGTGGCGATGCGGGTGGTCGGGCTGCTGCTGGTCAGCGCGCTGATGGTGATCCCCGTGGCGGCGGCGCAGCAGGCGACCCGCGCGTTCGCCGCGACGCTGGCGGCGGCGGTGGCGATGGGGGTGGTGACGACGCTGTCGGGAACCGTGTTCTCGTACTACGTGGACGTGCCGCCGGGCGCGACGATCGTGCTCTTCGCTCTGGGGTTGTTCTTGCTGGTCACGGCGCTGGCGGTGCCGTTGGCGCGGCTGCGGTCGCGCCCGGCCGCCGCCGCGGGCGCCGGATCCGGGGGACCGCAGGCCGCGGGGGCCGGTGAACGGGTGGGCGGTGAGGCGCGGTGAGGACGGCTCTCGCGGCTGTGTCCGATTCCCGGGGTGCTGCTGGCACAATGGCCGCTCGTGGGGCGGACAGCGCTTCGAGCGAGCAGCAGGAGGCAAGGGTGACGACCGCAGGTCCCCCGGTACGCGGCCGGTCGACGCGTCAGCGCGCGGCGGTGGCCGCGGCGCTCGCGGAGGTCGACGAGTTCCGCAGCGCCCAGGAGCTGCACGACATGCTGCGGCATCGTGGCGAGTCGGTGGGGCTGACGACGGTGTACCGGACGCTGCAGTCGCTGGCTGACGCGGGCGATGTCGACGTGCTGCGGACGACCGAGGGCGAGGCGGTGTACCGCCGGTGCAGCACCGGTGAGCACCACCATCACCTGGTGTGCCGGGTGTGCGGCAAGGCGGTGGAGGTCGACGGTCCTGCGGTGGAGCGCTGGGCGGAGTCGATCGCCTCGGAGCACGGCTTCGTGGACGTGGCGCACACGGTGGAGGTCTTCGGCACCTGCGCGGACTGCGCCGCGGCGCAGCGGGACTGAAGCGGGGCGGTACGGGCCGGGGGCGCCGTGTGCGCGGCGGCCCGCCGGGCGAGGGCGCACCCGCCGCGGGAGGCGTCCGGCCCTTCGTCCGCGCCCGGCCGCGGCCCCTGTCAGCTCGTGTGCGTGTCGTGGTCGAGGTCGTTGGGGAGGGCGCCGCCGAAGCGGCGGTCGCGCGAGGCGTACTCGACGCAGGCGCGCCACAGGTCGCGGCGGTCGAAGTCCGGCCACAGGATGTCCTGGAAGACCATCTCGGCGTAGACGCTCTGCCAGATGAGGTAGTTGGAGGTGCGTCGCTCGCCGGAGGGCCGGATGAACAGGTCCACGTCCGGCATGTCCGGGTGGTAGAGATACCTGGCGAAGGTGCGCTCGCTGACCTTCTTGGGGTCGAGACGGCCGGCGGCGACGTCGCGGGCGATGCCGGCGGCGGCGTCGGCGATCTCGGCGCGTCCTCCGTAGTTGACGCACATGTAGAGGGTCATGGCGTCGTTGCCGCGGGTCTGCTCCTCGGCGACCTGGAGTTCCTGGACGACGCTCTTCCACAGTTTGGGCATGCGGCCGGCCCAGCGGATGCGTACGCCCATGGCGTCGAGTTCGCTGCGGCGGCGGTGGATGACGTCGCGGTTGAAGTTCATGAGGAAGCGCACCTCGTCGGGTGAGCGCTTCCAGTTCTCGGTGGAGAAGGCGTACACGGAGAGGTTCTTCACCCCGATTTCGAGGCAGCCCCTGACGACGTCGAGGACGACGGCTTCGCCGACCTTGTGGCCCTCGGTGCGCGGCAGGCCGCGTTCCTTGGCCCAGCGGCCGTTGCCGTCCATGACGATCGCGACGTGCCCCGGGACCAGCTCGCCCGGCAGCTTCGGCGCGCGGGCGCCGGAGGGGTGCGGCTCGGGGGCCTGGTAGGAGCGGCGGTGCCGCGTCAGGGAGGTGCCGCGGATCCCTCGTCGTGCCATGTGCCGTGCTCTCCCGTTCCTCGGCGTGGGCCGTGTCGTTCCCGTCCGTTTTCGTCTGCTGCCCGGCTTCTGCCCGCATACGGCCCGTCTCATGACGGGCCGTATGTCCTTCTCCGGCCGGCTACCTTTCGACGTGGCGCAGCGAGCGCAGGCCCCGCTCCAGGTGCCAGTGCAGATAGGCGGCGACGAGGCCGCTGCCTTCCTTGGTGTGGTGTGCCCCACAGCGGTCGGCGGTGTGCCAGTCGCCGGTCAGGAGCGCGCCGAGCAGCGCGAGTACCTCGGGTGACGGTACGACGCTACCGGGCACGCGGCAATCGCCGCACAGCACTCCCCCCGCGTTGACGGAGAAGAACCGGTGGGGTCCCTCCAGGCCGCAGCGTGCGCAGTCGCCGAAGCTGGGGGCGTAGCCGTTGACCGCGAGGGAGCGCAGCAGGTAGGCGTCGAGGACGAGCTGGGGGGCGTGGGCGCCGCCGGCGAGCGTGCGCAGGGCGCCGACGAGCAGCAGGTACTGCTGGGTGGCGGGTTCGCCTTCCTGGTCGGTGAAGCGCTCCGCGGTCTCCAGCATGGCGGTGCCGGCGGTGTAGCGGGGGTAGTCGCCGGCGATGGCGGCGCCGTAGGGGGCGATCGTCTCCGTCTGGGTGCACATGGGCAGACCGCGGCCGACGAGGTCGCTGCCGCGGGCGAAGAACTGGACGTCGACGTGGCTGAAGGGTTCGAGGCGGGCGCCGAACTTCGACTTGGTGCGCCGTACGCCGCGGGCGACCGCGCGGACACGGCCGTGGCCGCGGGTGAGCAGGGAGATGATCCGGTCCGCCTCGCCCAGTTTCTGGGTGCGCAGCACGATGCCGTCGTCGCGGAACAGGGTCATGGGCCCATTCTTGCCTACGCCGCCGGTGTCGCGCCCGGCGCGGGGCGGACGGGGGCCGGCCCGGGACGTGGCTGCCCGGGCCGGCCGGTCGCGGGGGGTGCTACCGCCCCTCGACGGTGTCGAGGGGCAGGCGGAGCCGCTGGCCCCTGGGGATGGCGGCGTTGTCCTTGCGGAGGGCGGTGAGTTCGCCGGCGTTCAGGGCGCGGCCGTAGACGCGCATGTCGTCGAGGTAGCCGTGGAAACGGTTGGCACCGTCGAGGCGCTGGCCGATGTCGATGCCGCCGATGCCGAACTCCTTGCCGGCGGTGGGTGAGCCGGGCGGGGCGTCGACGGCGTAGGAGGTGCCGTCGACGCTGAGGGTGAGTCTGCCGCCGGCGCGCTTCAGGCTCACGAAGTGGAAGGCGTTGTCGTTGTACGCGCCGGTGGTCTGGACGCTGACGGCGGCCTGTTCCATCTGCATGCGGGCGATGATGCGGTTCTGTTCGGGTTCGGCGCGCAGCCAGACGGAAGGGGCGTTGCTGCCGACCCCGTAGGCCCACATGATCGCGTGGGCGCCGTTGGTGCGGCCGTACTTGAACCATCCGGTCCAGGTGAAGTCGCCGTCGCCGACGTCGAGGGAGTCGTTCCAGGGCACCTCGACGCGGGCGTCGACGTGATCGTCGGCGTTGTCGAGGAAGAGGGACTGACCGAAGCGGCCGGGCCGCAGGTGGGAGCTGCCGCGGACGTAGGCGGTGTTGTCGCTGCGGGAGACGTCGGGGGTGGTCGCTCCCGGGTCGGGCGCCGGGGCCTGCGGCGGGTCGTCGTTGGGCTGGTCGAGGAAGGCGTCGTTGAAGCGGGCCCAGCGGATCGTCTCGTACGGGCTTGCCGTGCCGGCTTCGTAGAGGAGGCCGACGCGGTCCTCGCCGAGTCCGACCATGTCGGAGTAGGCGGTGGGGCCCCAGTGGATGACGCGGCCCTGCTGCCAGGGCTCCCAGGTGGCGCCGTCGTCGCGGGAGGCGCGTACCGCCATGACCTTGCGGTCGGCCGGGTGGGCGGGCAGGGAGGCGAGCACCTGGTCGCCGTGGCGGAGGGTGGCGCCCTGCACGACGGGGCTGACGAGATCCGGCGTGATCGCGAAGGGCGCGTCGAAGCCGGTGCCCCCGTCGCTGCTGACGGCGGCGGCGCGGTTGCCGGGGTCGGTGCCGCGTTCGTCGCGGGCGGCGGCGTACACGGAGCCGTCCCGGCGTTCGAAGAGGCTGAGTTCCTGGGGCTTGACGTCGGGCGGCTGGGTGGCGCGGGTGTCGTCGGCGCCGAGCTGCCAGGTCAGGCCCCCGTCGTCGCTGTAGACGAGGTGGGCGCCCTGGCGGCCGTCGAGGCCCTGGTGGTTGCCGCCGACGAGGAGGCGGCCGGCGTGCTCGCCGGTGGTGAGCTGGAGGCCGTGGCCGGGGCCGGTGGCGTACCAGCGGTCCCAGGCGGGCCTGGACAGCTCGCCGGCCATGTTGCGGGCGGCGCTCCAGGTGCGGCCGTTGTCGGTGGAGTGCTGGAGGTAGGGGGTGCGGACGGTGTCGTCGTCGCCCGGGTTGTGGGTGCTGAGCAGGGAGATGCGGCCGGTGTCGCGGTCGACGACGGGGGCGGGGTTGCCGCGGGTGTCGCCGTCGCCGGCGAGGACGACCTGCGGGGCGGTCCAGGTGGCGCCGTTGTCGGTGGAGCGGCGCAGCACGATGTCGATGTCGCCTTTGTCGCCGCAACTGTCGACGCGGCCTTCGGCGAAGGCCAGCAGGGTGCCGTCGGCGGCTTCGACGACGGCGGGGATGCGGTAGCAGAAGTAGCCGCCGGTGCCGCCCTGGAAGAGGACTTCCTGGCTGAACTCCGGTGCCGCCGCGGCTTTCCCGGGGTGCTGTGCGCTGGCGTGGGGGGCGAGTGCGGTCAGGCCGGCGCCGAGGACCGCGGCGCACGCCGCGAGCGCGGTGGCGCGGCGGGGGCGGGGGTTTCTTCGCCGCGTGCGGCCTGGGGCAGGTGCGAGGCGTGGCTGCATGGTGCGTCTCGCTTTCGTCGCGATACGTCGGGCAGACGGGGTGGCGTGAGCTGGATAGCCCATGTCCTACGTAGGACGTGGGATGTCCATCGCGTAACGTAGAGGCCGCCCTCCGTGCGGTCAAGGGTTCCGTCGGCAGCTACCTGCGGTTCACCTGGGGCTCATGCGTGCGCCGCTCACCCGACGCCGCGCATCGCCTTCCCCGCGCGCGCCTCGATGCCGCGGAAGTGGGTGGTCATCGCGGCCCGTACGTGCTCGCGGTCGCGGGCCCGCAGGGCGGCGACGATCTCCTTGTGCCGGCGGGCGGTGCCCAGGGGCGAGGGGTCGTCGGCCCAGCCGCGGGCGCCGGCGACGCGGTGGAAGACGTTCCAGAACGCGCCGAGGAGCTGCGGGACCAGGGTGTTGCCCGTCGAGCGGTAGAGGACCTCGTGGAACTCGCGGTCCTCCTCGGGGAAGACCTCACCCTGCCCGGCACGGGCCTCCATGCGCGCGACGATGGTGTCCAGCGCGTCGAGGTCGGCGTCGGGGATGCTCTCCACCACTCGGCTGACCAGGCCCTCTTCGAGTATCTCGCGGACCTGGAGGATCTCGGTGAGGGCGTGGGCGTCGTCGCCGCCGAGCTGCAGCAGGGTGCGGAACGTCAGCCCGTCGGCCAGCGGCGTCAGCGACGCCTCGCCGACATAGGTGCCGTAGCCGTGGCGGATCTCGACGATGTCGAGGGCCTGCAGCGCCTTGAGCGCCTCGCGCACCGAGTTGCGGCTCACCCCCAGGTCGTCCATCAGCTCGGTCTCGGTGGGCAGCACCGCGCCGGGGCGCAGCCCCCGGTCGAGGATGAGCTGCATGATCTCGCGCTGGATCTGGCCGCCCATGCGCTTCCTGCGGTCCGAACGCGGCTGGGGGTGCTTCAGCTCCTGGGGCATGGCGGTATCGTACGCACAAGGAGGGACATCCTACGTGTGGTACGGGGGTTTCATCCGGAAGAAGAGGAAGATCCGGGAGTGATGAGCCCCGATTCATAGCCTATGACGACCAGTTGCGCACGGTCACGCGCCCTCACCTTGCCCATGATCCGGCTCACATGGGTCTTGGCCGTCAGCGGCGACAAGGCCAGCGACTCGGCGATCTCGGTGTTGTTCAGCCCCCGCGCCACCAGCGTCAGCACCTGCCGCTCCCGCTCCGACAGCGCGTCCAGCGCCTCCCCGCCGTCCTGCGTCGCGGACGGCTGCGGCGCCACCGGCAGCCGCACCAGCCGCTCGATGAGGCGGGCGGTGGGGCCGGGCGAGAGCAGCGCGTCACCGGCGGCGACGGTGCGGATGGCCTCCAGGAGCGCCGCCGGCTGGGTGTCCTTGACCAGGAAGCCGGAGGCGCCGGCGCGCAGCGCGGCCATGATGTGCTCGTCGGTGTCGTAGGTGGTGAGCACCAGGACCCGTACGCCCGCCAGGTCCTCGTCGGCGGCGATGAGCCGGGTGGCCTCGATGCCGTCGAGTTCGGGCATCCGCAGGTCCATCACCACCAGGTCGACGCGCTCGCTGCGGGTCAGCGCGACGGCCTCGCGTCCGTTGCCCGCCTCGCCGACGACCTCCATGTCGGCGGCGGAGTCCACGAGCATCGCGAACGCCTTGCGCACCAGGGTCTGGTCGTCGGCGAGCAGGACGCGGATGGGCTGCGCGGTCATGCGGTGCGGCTCCTGTCGGTGAGGGCCGGGCGGGCCCCGGGACGGTCGGCGGGGGACGGGTCGGCGGCGGGGGCGCCGGCCGGGTCGGCGGGGCCGGCCGCGCGGGCCGGGTCCGCCTCCACGGTCTCGACGTCCTCGGGCTCCGCGGGTGCGCACGGCAGCACGGCGGTGACCGCGAAGCCGGGGGCGTCCGTGCGGGGGGCCGCCTGGAGGGTGCCGCCGACGCTGCGGGCCCGCTCGCGCATGCCGATGATGCCGTAGCCGGGGCGCTCGTTCCCGCCCGCGGCCGGCCCGGCGGCCTTCGCCGGCGCCGCCGGTTCCGGCGCCCCGGCCGGTCCGTCGTCCACGACGCTGATACGCAGCGCGCCCGCCCCCTCGTCGTAGGTGACGCAGATCCGCACGTGCACCGCGGACCCGGCGTGCTGCACGGCGTTGGTCAGCGACTGCTGCACGATCCGGTACGCCGCCGCCCCCACCCCCCGCGGCACGTCGAGGGCCGCGTCGGCGACGTCGAGGCGCACCTCGGCGCCGCCGGAGCGCGCCGTCGCCGCCAGGTCGGGCAGCCCCGCGAGGCCCGGGGGCGGCCGGGTGCCGTCCAGCGCGTCGCCGCCGCGCAGCACCTGCAGCGTGGTGCGCAGTTCGGCGCGGGAGTCGCGGCAGGTGCCGGCGATGCCGTCGAGGGCGTCGGCGAGCGCCGCGCGGTCCAGCCGGCCCGGGTCGGCGACCAGCAGGTGGGCGGCCACCGACGTCTGCACGCCGATGAGGGTGATGCTGTGGGCCAGCAGGTCGTGCAGATCCTGGGCGATGCGCAGCCGCTCCTCGGCGACCCGGCGGGCGGCGGTCTCCTCCCGGGTCCGTTCGGCGCGTTCGGCGCGCTCGACGATGGCGCCGACGTAGTTGCGGTGCACCCGCACCGCCTCGCCCAGCAGCGCCAGCGAGATGACCCAGCCGGACGTCCGCAGCAGTTCAGCGCCCTGGTCGGCGCTGCGCAGCGTCAGCATCGTGACGCCGGCGACGACGAGACCGCAGGTGACCAGCAGGGTCCGCAGCCGGGGCCCGGCCACCGCGAGGGAGTAGACGGCGACCGCCACCGCGGGCGTCGGCGCGCTGTGGATGTTGTCGAGGATGTGGTACGGGGCCTCGGGGACGAGGGACAGCAGGAAGACGCCCATCGGGTAGTGGCGGCGCCAGGCCAGCGCCGCCACCATGACGAAGAGCAGCAGCCAGCCCGCGGTGTCCGGCCGGTGGGCGGTGCTCTCGACGCTGCCGAACAGCGCCAGGCACGCGACGACGGCGCCGACGACGGCGGTGACCAGAACGTCCCGGCGGGTCGGCTTCTTCAGCCCTCCCAGCCGGATCCTCGCTGACTGCATGACAACCATCCTCGCCTACGGCTCCCGGGGCGGAATCCCCGGTACGGGCAGGCCGTCCGCGCGCCCCCGGAGGGCGCCGCAACGGCCGGGCCCGGCCGGGCGGCGGCGGGAAGGCCGCCGCCGCACCGGCCGGGTCGGGGGCCGTACGCCGGGTACGGCCGTGTCGGTGCGGTGCTAGCGCGCCGCCGTCGCGCCCGCCGGTTCCGGCTCCTGCTGCCCCTCCCCCGCCGCGGGCGGGGCCTCCTCGCGTTTCGACAGCGGCCCCGGCCACCAGACCTTCTTGCCCAGCAGCCAGCTCGCGGACGTCACCAGATAGGTGCGGACGAGGAACGTATCCAGCAGGACGCCGACCGCGACGACGAAACCCAGCTCGAAGATCGTCACCATCGGCATCGTCATCAGCACGCCGAACGTCGCCGCCAGCACCACGCCCGCCGAGGCGATGACGCCGCCGGTGCGGCGCAGCGCGGTGAGCGACGCGGTGCGGGTGTCGGCGCCGTTGGTGGCCTCCTCGTGCATCCGGTGCAGCAGGAAGATCCCGTAGTCGACACCCAGGGCCACGCCGAAGACGAACGTCAGCAGCGCCAGTTCGCCGCCGATGCCCGGGTAGCCCATGACCGGCTCGAAGACCAGGCCGCCGATGCCCATCGCCGCGCCCCACGACGCCACGACGGCGACCGTCAGCACCAGCGGCGCGACGAGGCTGCGCAGCAGGGCGATGAGGATGACGAGGACGGCGGCCAGGGTGAGGGGGATGACGAGCTTGCGGTCGCTGGAGTTGGCCTCCGCCAGGTCCAGTGCCTCGGCGCTGGGTCCGCCGACGAGGGCGTCCGCGCCGTCGAGGGCGCCGAGTTCCGAGCGCAGGCCCGCGATCGTACGGTCCTCCCCCGCCGACTCCGGCGGATCGGAGGCGTAGACGGTGATCTCGCTGAACCCGTTGCCGGAGCGGGCGATCTCCGCCGAGGCGACGCCCTCCACGCCCTGCGCCGCCGACAGCGCCGCGTCCGCGCGTGCCTCGTTCGCGACGACGACGATCGCCTGGGCGCTCTGCTCGGGGAAGGCGTCCTTCACCTTCTCCATCGCGGTGATCGATTCGGGCTTGTCGGTGAAGGCGTCCTCCTGCTTCAGGTTGCCCGGCAGGTTGAACGCGCCGAGCGCCAGCGCGCCGAGCAGCACCACGCCGCCGGCGAGGATCGCCACCGGGCGGCGGCCCACCGAGGAGCCCATCCGGTCGAAGAAGCCGCGCCGCTTGGGTTCGCTGCCGTAGGTGGGGACCAGCGGCCAGAAGATGCGGCGGCCGAAGAGCACCATCAGCGCCGGCAGCAGCGTGGTCATCACGGCCAGTGCGCACACCACGCCGACCGCGCCGACCGGGCCGAGGCCCGCGCTGGAGTTGAGGTCCGCGGCCAGCAGGCAGATCAGGCCCGCCGCGACCGTGCCGGAGGAGGCGAGGATCGCCGGTCCGCAGTTGCGTACGGCCGCCAGCATCGCCTCCTGCGGATCCGTCCTGCGGCGCAGTTCCTCGCGGTACCGGGCGACGAGCAGCAGCGCGTAATCCGTGCCCGCGCCGAAGATGAGCACCGTCATCACCGCGGAGCTCATCGAGTTGACCGTCAGGTCGAACGCCTGGATGAGGCCGTAGACCACGGCCATGGCGCTCAGCGACGCCACGCCGACGCAGACCAGCGGCAGCAGCCACAGGAACGGGCTGCGGTAGGTGAGGATCAGCAGGATCGTCACGATGCCCGCCGTGGTGTACATCAGCGTGCCGTCGACCTCTTCGTAGACCGCCTCGGAGTCGGCCTGGATGCCGGCTGGCCCGCCGAGCTCGACGGACAGGCCCTCGGGGGGATCCGCGACGATCTGCTCGCGGATCTCCTCGACGGCCTCCAGCTGGGCGTCCTCGTCCGGCAGCCCGACGACGGAGAACGGCACCATCAGGGTGCTGCCGTCCTCGGCGGGCACGGCCTGCGGCGTACCGTCCTTCGCCAGGTCGTACCGGTCGGCGAGCTCGCCGGCGTGCTCGGCGGCGAGCTCGCGGTCGGCCGCGGTGATGCCTCCGTCACGCTGGTAGACGAGGATCCCGGCGAGGGTGTCGCCGCCGGGCAGCTCCTCGGCTATCTGCGACACCTGGGTCGAGTCGGCGCTGCCCGGCAGGTAGTCGACGGCCCGGTCGCGGGTCACGTCGCCGAGCTTGCCGCCGAACGGCAGGGCGAGGGCGAGGATCGCGAGCCACAGGCCGACCAGGGCCCAGGGCAGCCAGCGGCGCCCCGGTCTCGTCGCCGGGCCGGGTGGTGCATCGGGTGGTGCGGATACGGCGCCCATGGCGGGCTCTCCCTCCGGGAAGCAACTGGACTCGCCCCAGCTTCCCCCGGGACCCGGGCGCCGTGCTTCGCTCCGGGGTGCGAAACCTCGCCTACTGCGGGGGGTGTCCTTCGCCCGGCCTTGCTCCCCGGGGAGTATCACGCGCCCTCTTTCAGCACGGTCCGCACGATCGCGCGCTGGGCGGCGGTCAGCCGCGGATCGGCGAAGTGGGCGGTGCGGCCGTCGGCCGTGACCCGGTACGCGAAGCCGTCCGGTACGCCCGCGGGCGGGTCGGCGCCGCCCTCCGCGAGCGCCCGGCGGGCCAGCGCCTCCAGGCCGGCCGCGTCCGCGCGGCCGGCCGTGTCCAGGGTCGCCTCGCGGGTCAGGCCCGCGAAGCCCCCGGTGCGGGTGACGGTGATGCGCATGCCCCCACGCCTACCCCGCCTGCGGCGCGGCACCCTCCCGGGCCGGGGTCTGCCGCGGCACGGTGGCCCCGGCGGCGTCCACGCCGACCCGCGACCACGCCGAGAGCACCGCGGCGCGCTCCTCACCGTCGCCGTAGCGGGCTTCGGCGGCGGCGACGGTCGCCGCGGCGAACGCGGCGAAGTCGGCCGTGGCGGTCAGGGTGCCGCCGGTCAGCACGTCGTACCAGATGCGCCCCGCGCGCTCCCAGGCGTGGCCGCCGAGGTCGGTGGCCAGCAGGTGGAAGGCGTGATTGGGGATGCCGGAGTTGATGTGGACGCCGCCGTTGTCGGTGGAGGTGTGCACGTAGTCGGCCATCGTCGCCGGCTGCGGGTCCTTGCCGAGGACGTCGTCGTCGTAGGCGGTGCCGGGCGCCTTCATCGAGCGCAGCGCCTCGCCGGACACGCCGGGGGCCAGGAGCTCGGCGCCGATGAGCCAGTCGGCGTCGGCTGCGGTCTGGCCGAGGACGTACTGCTTGATGAGGGAGCCGAAGACGTCGGAGACCGACTCGTTGAGCGCCCCGGACTGGCCGAAGTACTCCAGGTTGGCGGTGTACTGCGTGACGCCGTGCGTCAGCTCGTGGCCGATGACGTCGACGGCGAGGGTGAAGTCGAGGAACACCTCGCCGTCGCCGTCGCCGAAGACCATCTGCTCGCCGTCCCAGAAGGCGTTGCCGTAGTCCTCGCCGTAGTGGACGGTGGCGTCCAGCGGCAGGCCCGCGCCGTCGATGGAGTCGCGCGCGAAGCCGCTGAGGAAGAGCCCGAAGGTGGCGCCGAGCCCGTCGTAGGCGCGGTTGACGGTGGCGTCCTCGACGGCCTCCTCGCCCTCCTTGCGGACTTCGGTGCCCGGCAGGTCCTGGGTCTTCTCCGCGTCGTGGACCGTGCGCTCCGGCTTCGCGTCCTCCCGCGCCGGGCGTGCGGCCGGCGGGGCGACCAGGCCCCGCACGGTGGTGATACGGCGGCGGGTGCGCTGCAGCGCGTCGCGCTCCAGGGTGCGGCGGGCGCGGGTGGACAGCGCCGGGTCGCCGGTACGCGCCAGCTTGTCGAGCATGTGCGGCGGCACGATCGTGCAGAACACGGGGGTACGTGGGATGGTGTCCATGACCGCAATGTGGCACTAAGTAATCGACTTGTCACTCCCCGCATCGATTGTTCGCGATTTCGGGTGGGAGGGCCCGGGACGGGCCCGGCGCGGGATCTCGCATCGTGATACTGATCGGCCGGCGCACCGCGGCTGGGCTACATTGGTCGGCATCGTGCGTTACGGGCTGCTTCTTCTTAGCCGCCGCGGCGAGGGCCTGCTGTCGTAGACCGACCCCCTCCCCGCGGAGTCCGGTGCTGCCACCCGTCGGTCGACGACCAGCTCGCGCGAAGGAGCCCACGCCACCATGTCCCACCCCGGTAACACCGTCGGCCGCGGTACGCCCGTCACCGCCGCGACCGTACGCCAGCAGCCCTCCGGCATGCCCGTGCACCGCTACCGCCCGTACGACGCCGTCGACATCCCCGACCGCACGTGGCCCGGCAACCGCATCACCCGCGCCCCCCGCTGGCTCTCCACCGACCTGCGCGACGGCAACCAGGCCCTGATCGACCCCATGTCGCCGGCGCGCAAACGCGCCATGTTCGACCTCCTGGTACGCCTGGGCTACAAGGAGATCGAGGTCGGCTTCCCCTCCTCCGGGCAGACCGACTTCGACTTCGTACGCTCGATCATCGAAGACGGCGCCATCCCCGAGGATGTGACGATCTCCGTCCTGACCCAGGCGCGCGAGGAGCTGATCGAACGCACCGTCGCGTCGCTGAAGGGCGCGCACCGCGCCACCGTCCACCTGTACAACGCCACCGCGCCCGTCTGGCGCGAGGTCGTCTTCCGCGGCTCGCGCGACGCGGTGAAGCAGATCGCGGTCGACGGCACCCGGCTGGTCGTGGAGTACGCCGAGAAGCTGCTCGACGACCGCACCGTCTTCGGCTACCAGTACAGCCCGGAGATCTTCACCGACACCGAGCTGGACTTCGCGCTGGAGGTCTGCGAAGGCGTCATGGACGTCTGGCAGCCCGAGGACGGCCGCGAGATCATCCTCAACCTGCCGGCCACCGTCGAGCGCTCCACGCCCTCCACGCACGCCGACCGCTTCGAGTGGATGTCGCGGAACCTGACCCGCCGCGAGCACATCTGCCTCTCCGTCCACCCGCACAACGACCGTGGCACCGCCGTCGCCGCCGCCGAGCTGGCGCTGATGGCCGGCGCCGACCGCATCGAGGGCTGTCTGTTCGGGCAGGGCGAGCGGACCGGCAACGTCGACCTCGTCACGCTGGGCATGAACCTGTTCTCGCAGGGCGTCGACCCGATGATCGACTTCTCGGAGATCGACGAGATCCGGCGCACCTACGAGTACTGCAACCAGATGGGCGTCCACCCCCGCCACCCCTACGTCGGCGACCTCGTCTACACCGCCTTCTCCGGCTCCCACCAGGACGCCATCAAGAAGGGCTTCGAGGCGATGGAGACCCGGGCCGAGCAGGCCGGCAAGCCCGTCGAGGAGCTGGAGTGGGCGGTGCCGTACCTGCCCATCGACCCCAAGGACGTGGGCCGCTCCTACGAGGCCGTCATCCGCGTCAACTCACAGTCCGGCAAGGGCGGCGTGGCGTACGTGCTCCGGCACGACCACCACCTCGACCTGCCGCGGCGCATGCAGGTGGAGTTCTCCCGGATCATCCAGAACAAGACCGACGCCGAGGGCGGTGAGGTCACCCCCGCGCAGATCTGGGACGTCTTCCGCGACGAGTACCTTCCCAACCCCGCCAACGCCTGGGGCCGCATCCAGCTCCGCGGCGGGCAGACGACGACCGACCGCGACGGCATCGACACCCTCACCGTCCAGGCGGACGTCGACGGCGACCGGACGACCCTCGTCGGCACCGGCAACGGCCCCATCTCCGCGTTCTTCCACGCCCTGCAGGGCATCGGCATCGACGCCCGGCTCCTGGACTACCAGGAGCACACGATGAGCGAGGGCGCCAGCGCGCAGGCCGCCTCGTACATCGAGGTCGCCGTCGACGGCAAGGTGCTGTGGGGCATCGGCATCGACGCCAACACCACCCGCGCGTCCCTGAAGGCCGTCGTGTCCGCGGTCAACCGCGCCGCCCGCTGACGCCCGCCGCACCCGGGGAGCGCCCGCCGCACCGCGCCCCGTCCGGCCGCGGACGGGGCGCGGGGCGCGGCTCGTTCGCACCGTCTTGACGTGCACGAGGGCTGACGATGTCGGCCGGTGTGGTTAGCATCACGTCAGCGCGGCAGCGTTGCCGAAGCGTGAGGGAGGTCGACGTGACGCGATTCCTCCGCCGGTTCGCCGGCGTGCGGACGTCCTGGCACACCGAGTCCGACGGTGAGTTCTTCTGCCCCGGCTGCGGCGGCGACCGCAACTACAGCCGGCGCACCGGCAGACGGCGGTTCACGGTGCTGGGCGTGCCGGTGCTGCCGCGCGGCGCCGCGGGACCCGTCGTCGCATGCGCCGACTGCGGCGGGCACTTCGGCCTCACGTCCCTGGCGGAGCCCACCTCCACGCGCTTCGCGCTGCTGCTGCGCGACGCCACCCACGCCGTCGCGCTCGCCGTCCTGCACGCCGGCGGCACCTCCTCGTCCGCCGTCCGCTGCGCCGCCGTCACCGCGGTGCGCACCGCGGGCTACGACGACTGCACCGAGGAGCAACTGCTCACGCTGCTGGCCGCCATCGAGGCCGACTCCGGGCGGATGCCCGACCTCTGCCCCGACCAGCCGCCCGAGCAGCGGAACTTCGAGGCGGAGCTGCGCGAGACGCTCGCGCCGCTCGCGCCGCACCTGGTGCCCGAGGGGCGGGAGTCGATCCTGCTGAGCGGGGCGCGCATCGCCCTCGCGGACGGGGCGTACACGCCCCCGGAGTGGGAGACCCTGGTCGTCGTCGGCGACGCGCTGCTGCTGCCCGCCTCGGACATCGACCGGCTGCTGACGTCGGCGCGCACGCCGTCCTGAGGGGGCGCGCGGGACCCGCGTGCCCCCGTGCGCCCCCGGCTAGAAGCCCAGCCGGCGCAGTTTCTTCGGGTCCCGCTGCCAGTCCTTGGCGACCTTCACATGGATGTCCAGGTACACCGGCGTGCCCAGCAGCGCCTCGATGTGCCCGCGGGCCTGGGTGCCGATCTCTTTCAGCCGCTTGCCCTTGGGCCCGATGACGATGCCCTTCTGGCTGTCGCGCTCGATGAACAGGTTGGCGTGGATGTCCAGCAGCGGCCGGTCCTCCGGGCGGTCCTCGCGCGGTTCCATCTCGTCGACCACCACCGCGATCGAGTGCGGCAGCTCGTCCCGTACGCCCTCCAGAGCCGCCTCCCGGATCAGCTCGGCGACCATCACCTGCTCCGGCTCGTCGGTCAGCTCCCCGTCCGGGTACAGCTCCGGGCCCTCCGGCAGCAGCGGCACCAGCAGATCGGCGAGCAGGCCGACCTGCTTGCCCTCGACGGCCGAGACCGGCACCACCTCCGCCCACTCGAAGCCCAGGTCCTTCGCCATCCGGTCCGCGGCCATGAGCTGCGCGGCGATCGTGTCGGAGTCGGCCAGGTCCGTCTTGGTCACGACGGCGACCTTCGGGGTACGCCGCAGGGCGGCCAGCTCCGCGGCGATGTACCGGTCCCCCGGGCCGATCTTCTCGTTCGCCGGTACGCAGAAGCCGATCACGTCGACCTCGGCCCAGGCGGCGCGCACCGCGTCGTTGAGCCGCTGGCCCAGCAGCGTGCGCGGCTTGTGATAGCCGGGGGTGTCGACGAGCACGAGCTGCGCGTCGGGGCGGTGGACGATGCCGCGCACGGTGTGCCGGGTCGTCTGCGGCCGGCTGGAGGTGATGGCCACCTTCTGGCCGACCAGCGCGTTGGTCAGGGTCGACTTGCCGGCGTTGGGCCGGCCGACGAAGCAGGCGAAGCCGGAGCGGTGCCCGGTGTCAGGGGTGGTCATGGGGAGCATTCTCCCCGACCGCCGGCGGACGCCGACCGCCGCTCCGGCACCCGCGCTCCCGGGCGCACGCCGCGGGTCCCCGCGGACGGCGCCCCCGCCCCGGTGCCGGGCGCCCGCGGCGCTACCCGCCCAGCAGCCGCGCCCCGCCCTCGGGGGTGAGACCGGTGAGGATCTTGTCGATCCGCGCCAGGGTGTCCGGGTGCAGTTCGACGCCGGCCGCCGCCACGTTCTCCTCGATGTGCGCCGGGGTCCTGCTTCCCGGGATGGGCACCACGTGGTCGTCCTGGTGCAGCAGCCACGCCAGCGCGAGCTGACCGGGCGTGAGCCCCACGTCGGCGGCGACCGCGCGCAGCGGCGCGAAGCGGTCGTGGTTGGTCCTGAGGTTGGCGGCGTCGAAGGCGCCGATGTTGCGGCGGAAGTCGCTTTCCGCGACGTCCGTCACGGAGCCGGTGAGGAAGCCCGCGCCCAGCGGCCCCCACGCGACGAGACCGACACCCAGCTCGCGCGCCGCGGCATACAGGCCGGGGTCGACGGGCGTCCACATCGACCACTGCGTCTGCACCGCCGCGACCGGGTGGACGGCATGCGCCCGGCGCAACTGCTCCCCGGTGACGTTGGACAGGCCCAGGTGACGGACCTTGCCCTCGGCGACCAGCTCCGCCATCGCACCGGTTGTGTCCTCGACCGGCACCGCGGGGTCGGGGTAGTGCATGTAGTACAGGTCGATGCGGTCGGTCTGCAGATTGCGCAGCGAGCTCTCGGCGTAGCCGCGCACGTACCGCGGCTCGGCGTTGACGGTGAGGTGGCCGAAGGCGTAGCTGACGGGATGCGTACGCCCCTGGGCGCCCTCGGGCAGGCGCAGCCCGAACTTCGTGGCCACCACCACCTCGTCGCGCCGGCCGGTGAGGGCCCGGCCGACCAGGCGCTCGTTGTGGCCGTCGGGGCCGTAGGCGTCGGAGGTGTCGATGTGGGTGGCGCCCGCGTCGAGCGCGGCGCGCACCGCCGCGACCCCGCGGTCGTCGTCGGTCTCGCCGTACACGCCGGGTGAGAGGACCATCGCGCCGTAGCCGATGGCCGGGGATGCGAGGGCGCCCAGGGTGCGAAAGGGGGCGGTGTCCGAAGCTGTGGTCATGCCCGCAGCCTCCGCGGAATTGCGTGGCGGCGTCCAAGACCTACGGCTATAACCAGTGGCTATGGACGTCCACGTACGCGATCTGCGCTATTTCACGGCGGTCGCGGAAGAGCTGAGCTTCACCCGCGCGGCCGAGCGGCTGTACGTCTCCCAGCCCGCGCTGTCCAAGCAGATCCGGGCGCTGGAGCGGCAGCTCGGCTTCCCCCTCTTCGAGCGGCGGCCCCGGGCGATCGCCCTCACCCCGCAGGGCGCGGCGCTGCTGCCGGCGGCCCGGGAGCTGGCGGCGGGCTGGGCGGAGGCGGTACGGGCCGCGCGCAGGGCCGGGCCGGTGGAGTCGCTGGCGGTGGGCATGCAGACGGCGGTCGGGCGTGACCTGCAACGGGAGGTGCTGGGCCGGTTCCGCCGGAAGGGCTGGCGGATCTCGCTGCGGCTGGTCACGTGGGAGGACCCCACGGCGGGGCTGGCCGGCGGGGGCGCCGACGCGGCGTTCTGCTGGCTGCCGGTGCCGGGGGTGGGCGCGGAGCTGACGGCGAAGGTCCTCGTCCGGGAGGAGCGCTGGGTGGCACTGCCGCGGCGGCACCGGTTCGCGGGCCGGGCGGAGGTGGCGTTCGAGGAGCTGCTCGGCGAGCCGTTCGTGGCGCTGCCGCGGTCGGCGGGGCCGCTGCGCGACTTCTGGCTGGCCACGGCGGAGCGGGGCGGACGGGAGCCGGTGGTGGCGCTGGAGGCGTCGTCGCCGGAGGAGGTCTTCGAGGCGGTGGGCGCGGGGCTGGGCGTGGTGCTGCTGGCGGAGGGCAACGCCAAGCTGTACCCGCGGCCGGACGTGGTGTCCGTACCGGTACGGGGGCTGGCGCCGTGCGAGCTGGCGCTGGTGTGGCGGACGGACGACGGGCGCCGGGAGGTCGCGCAGTTCGCGGCGGCGTTCGAGGAGGCGGAGGGCGGCACGGACGCCGGGGGCCCGCCGCCGGCGTGACGGCACCGCCACTCGGGGCTACCCCGGTACCGCGGTAGCCCGTGAGCAGGCGCCGCGCCGTCTCCTCCACGTCTGGCGTACCGTCCTCGAAACTCACTGGCCACAGCCGCACCCCGCCCCGTTACGATGGCGTCAGGGCCTGCGTATGGAGCAGGCGCCGGGACCCCGGGCGTGGTCCGTCCGGCGGGCCCTCACAGTTCCGCGAGCGAAGAAGTGGGATGAGATTCAGGCCCCAGGGCCGGCCCATGACACAGACACCCGTAAGCCGCACCCCCGACGAGGGACAGGCCCGCGCGCACATCACCATCCCGGCCAAGCACCCCATGGTGACCGTGCTGGGCTCCGGAGACGCCCTCCTGCGGGTCATCGAGAAGGCGTTCCCCGGCACCGACATCCACGTGCGGGGCAACGAGGTCAGCGCCGTCGGCGCCCCCGAGGAAGTGGCCCTCGTCCAGCGGCTCTTCGACGAGATACTGCTCGTGCTGCGCACCGGCGCCCCCATGACGGAGGACGCCGTGGAGCGGACGATCGCCATGCTCAAGTCCGACCGCGACGACGAGGCCGGCGGCCACCACGCCCCCTCCGAGGTCCTGACGCAGAACATCCTGTCCAACCGCGGCAAGACCATCCGCCCGAAGACGCTGAACCAGAAGCGCTACGTCGACGCCATCGACAAGCACACCATCGTCTTCGGCATCGGCCCCGCCGGCACCGGCAAGACCTACCTCGCCATGGCCAAGGCGGTCCAGGCCCTGCAGTCCAAGCAGGTCAACCGCATCATCCTGACCCGGCCCGCGGTCGAGGCCGGCGAACGGCTCGGCTTCCTGCCCGGCACGCTGTACGAGAAGATCGACCCGTACCTGCGCCCGCTCTACGACGCGCTGCACGACATGCTGGACCCCGACTCGATCCCGCGGCTGATGGCCGCCGGCACGATCGAGGTGGCCCCGCTGGCGTACATGCGTGGCCGCGCGCACGCTGTCTTCACGCCCGTGCTGACGCCCGAGGGCTGGCGTCCCATCGGCGACCTCCAGGTCGGCGACCTGGTGATCGGCTCCGATGGCGAGCCGACTCCGGTGCTCGGGGTCTACCCGCAGGGTGAGAAGGACATCTACCGTGTTTCCGCACAGGACGGCGCGTGGACGCTGTGCTGCGGCGAGCACCTGTGGACGGTCCGGACGGCCGCAGACAAGGGTCGCAACCAGCCGTGGCGGGTCCTGGAGACCCGGGAGATGATCGGCAACCTGCGCGGCGCGCACGCCCGCCGGTACGAACTCCCGCTGCTGACCGGACCGGCGCAGTTCCCGGCCCGCGAGGTGCCGATCGACCCGTATGCGCTGGGTCTGCTGCTCGGCGACGGCTGCATCACGGGCAGCACCACGCCGACGTTCGCCACCACGGAACCCGAGCTGGTCTCGGCCCTGGAGCTGGCCCTGCCCGGCGTCAGGGTACGGCGGAAGGGGCCGGCGGACCACGTCCTCACCCGCGAAGCGACTCCCGGCGACGTCATCACGCTGGAGAATCCCGTCACCGCGGACCTGCGCACGCTCGGTCTGCTCGGCTCCCGGTCCGTCTCGAAGTCCGTACCGGACGACTACCTGTACAACACCCCGGAGGTCCGGCTGGCTCTGCTGCAGGGCCTGCTCGACAGCGATGGTGGCCCGGTCGCACAGTCCGACCGGACATGCCGCATTCAGTACACGACCGTCTCGACCCTGCTCCGGGACGCCGTCGTCTCCCTCGTGCAGTCCCTGGGAGGCGTCGCCTCCACCGACGCGCACATCGTCGACATCCGCCTCCCCGAAGGCATCGAGCCCTTCCGGCTCGCGCGCAAGCGCGAGAAGTACCACGCCGCCGGCGGCGGTGGCCGTCCGATGCGGTTCGTCGACAGCATCGAGCCGGCGGGCCGCGAGGAGACCGTGTGCATCCAGGTGGCGGCGGAGGATTCGCTGTACGTCACGCAGGACTACCTGCTGACGCACAACACGCTCAACGACGCGTTCATCATCCTCGACGAGGCGCAGAACACGAACGCCGAGCAGATGAAGATGTTCCTCACCCGGCTCGGGTTCAACTCCAAGATCGTCGTCACCGGTGACGTCACCCAGGTCGACCTGCCCGGCGGGACCAAGAGCGGCCTGCGTCAGGTGCAGGGCATCCTCAACGGGGTGCAGGACGTGCACTTCTCCACCCTCACCAGCAAGGACGTCGTCCGGCACAAGCTGGTGAGCCGGATCGTCGAGGCGTACGACAAGTACGACGTCAGGAACGGCGACGACAGGAACGGCAGGGCCTAGACCCGTGTCCGTCGAGGTCAACAACGAATCCGGGGTCGAGACCGACGAGGAGGCCGTGCTCGACGTCGCCCGGTACGCGCTGGCGCGGATGCGCATCCATCCGCTGTCCGAGCTGTCGGTGATCCTCGTCGACCCCGCGGCGATGGAGCAGTTGCACGTGCAGTGGATGGACGAGCCGGGCCCGACCGACGTGATGTCCTTCCCGATGGACGAGCTGCGCCCGCCCGCCAAGGACGACGAGGAGCCCGTGCAGGGGCTCCTCGGTGACATCGTCCTCTGCCCCGACGTCGCCCGCCGGCAGGGCGCCGCGGCGCCGACCGGGCACTCCATGGACGAGGAGCTGCAGTTGCTCACGGTCCACGGGGTGCTGCACCTCCTCGGCTACGAGCACGAGGACCCCGCGGAGAAGGCCGAGATGTTCGGCCTGCAGAAGGCGATCGTCGACGGCTGGCGCGCCGAGCGCGGCGTGACCGGCCCGTCGCCGGCGCCCACCGAGCGATGACCGCCCAGCTCATCGCCGCGGCGGTCCTGCTCGTGGGGGTCGGCTGGCTGGCGTCCTGCGCCGAGACGGCGCTGGCGCGCACGACGCGGATCGCCGCCGAGGAGTCGGTACGGGCCGGGCGGCGCGGTTCGGCGAAGCTTCTGGCGGTGACGTCCGACCCGGTGCGCTACCTGAACGTGGCGCTGCTGGTGCGGGTGGGCTGCGAGACGGCGGCGGGCGCGCTCGTCACCTTCGGCGTCCTGCGCTATTTCGACCGTACCTGGGAGGCGCTGACGGTCGCGATCGCCGTGATGGTCCTCGTCTCGTACGTCGCGATCGGCGTCTCGCCGCGCACCATCGGGCGCCAGCATCCGGTGGTGACCGCGACGGCCGCCGCGTACGTGCTGCTGCCGCTCGCGCGCGTGATGGGCCCGGTGCCGCGGCTGCTGATCCTGCTGGGCAACGCGCTCACGCCGGGCAAGGGCTTCCGCCAGGGCCCGTTCGCCTCGGAGGCGGAGCTGCGGGCGATGGTGGACCTGGCGGAGAAGGAGTCGCTGATCGAGGACGAAGAGCGGCGTATGGTCCACTCGGTCTTCGAGCTCGGCGACACGCTGGTGCGCGAGGTGATGGTGCCGCGGACGGACGTGGTGACCATCGAGCGGTACAAGACCCTCCGGCAGGCGCTGACGCTCGCGCTGCGCTCCGGTTTCTCGCGGATCCCGGTGACCGGCGAGAGCGAGGACGACGTCGTCGGCGTGGTGTATCTGAAGGATCTCGCGCGGAAGGTGCACATCAGCCGGGAGGCCGAATCGGAGCTGGTGTCGACGGCGATGCGGCCGGCGGCGTTCGTGCCGGACACGAAGAAGGCCGCGGACATGCTGCGGGAGATGCAGCAGCAGCGGATCCACGTGGCGGTCGTCATCGACGAGTACGGCTCGACGGCGGGGATCGTGACGATCGAGGACATCCTGGAGGAGATCGTCGGCGAGATCACCGACGAGTACGACCGGGAGCTGCCGCCGGTGGCGGAGCTGGGTGAGGGCCGCTACCGGGTCACGGCCCGGCTGGACATCGGTGACCTGGGCGAGCTGTACGACTTGGAGCTGGACGACGAGGACGTGGAGACGGTCGGCGGGCTGCTGGCGAAGCAGCTGGGCCGGGTGCCGATCGCGGGGGCGACGGCGGAGGTCGACGTCACGCACGATGGCTCGGACCCGGGGCTGCGGGCGCTGCGGCTGACGGCGGAGTCGCCGGCGGGGCGGCGGAACAAGATCGTGACGGTGCTGGTGGAGCCGGTACGGGAGGAGCCGGAGGAGCCGGACGAAGCGGCGTAGCGGCGCGGCCCCGGCGGTCACCGGCCGTACGGGCACGGGCCTCCCCCTCCGTACGCGCGGGGCCCGGCGCCGTACGCGCCGGGCCCGGTTCCTCACCGCCGCCGTCAGCCGGCGGTGCGCGCGCCGCGGCGCAGGCCCACCGCGGTCAGCACCGCCACCGCGACCAGCACCGCCGCGTCGGCGGCGAGACCCAGCCGCAGGCCGTCCAGCAGCCCGCTCCTGGTCGCCGCCAGCGCACTGAGCAGCGGGATGCCCAGCGTCATGGCGAGCTGCTGGGCGCTGGTGACGATGCCGGTGGCGAGGCCCTGCTGCTCGTTCGGCACCCCGGAGGTCACGGTCAGCCCGTAGGCGACGATCGCCCAGAGGTGGAAGAACGCGGGGACCGCACCGAAGACGATGACCAGCCACACGCCCGCCGGCGAGTCGCCGATGAGCACCAGCGGCGCGGTG
The DNA here is from genome assembly GCF_000482585.1 of Streptomyces sp. CNQ329. Taxonomy (NCBI): domain Bacteria; kingdom Bacillati; phylum Actinomycetota; class Actinomycetes; order Kitasatosporales; family Streptomycetaceae; genus Streptomyces; species Streptomyces sp. CNQ329. Next base: position 60,950 of record NZ_AXVU01000034.1, read on the forward strand.
GTCAGCCCTTGGATCAGCAGCCCCGCCTGCAGCGTGCGGTGGGCGCCCCAGCGGGCCACCAGCCGCGGCGCGACGCTGCCGCCGGCGGCGCCGGCCAGGCCCATGACGCCGAAGACCAGGCCGGTGTCCAGGGCGCTGATGCCGCGGATCTCCTGCAGGTAGAGGGTGCAGAGGAAGACGACGGAACTCATCATCGAGAACGTGGCCAGCCCGCCCAGCGCGCCCCACCCCACGGTCGGGCGGCGCAGCAGCGGCAGCGACACCAGCGGCTCCCCGGCCCTGGCCTCGACGGCCACGAAGGCCGTGAGCAGGGCGGCGCCGGCGACGAGGGCGACGGGGACGTCGGGCCGGCCGAAGCCGTGCTCGGCGGCGGTGGACAGGGCGTAGATCACCGCGAGCAGGCCGCCGGTGACGGCGACGGCGCCGGGGATGTCGAGCCGGGGGCGGCGGTCGGGGCGGCTCTCGGCGAGCACGCCGGGGGCCACGGCCAGCACGGCGACGGCGGCGACGGCGAGCAGCGCCATCGTGGAGCGCCAGCCGAAGACCTCGGTGAGGACGCCGCCGAGGAGCATCCCGGCGGTGAAGCCGAGCGCCATGATGCTGCCCATGATGCTCAGCGCCCGGGAGCGCTGCGGGCCCTCGGGGAAGCCGGTGGTCAGCAGGGCCATGCCGGTGGGGACGACGGCGGCGGCGCCGAGGCCCTGGAGGGCGCGGCCGGCGAGGAACGATGCGGCGTCCCAGGCGAACGTGGCGAGTCCGGACGCGACGGCGAAGACGACGAGGCCGCTGAGGAAGAGCCGGCGTCGGCCGTAGAGGTCGCCGATGCGGCCGAAGAGGAGCAGGAAGCCGCCGGAGGGCAGGGCGAAGGCGGTGACGGCCCACTGCAGGCTCGCCTGGCCGAGGCCGAGGTCGGCGCCGAGTTCGGGAAGGGCGACGTTGAGGATCGAGAAGTCGAGCGCGACCATGAACTGGGATGCGCAGAGGACGAGGAGCACCAGCCGGGCCCGGCCGGTGAAGCGGGCGGAGGCGGCCTCGGCGGCGGGCGCGTTGCCGGTTGGGGTGGGGGTGGCCGCCTTCTCGTCGGCGGCCGGGGTCGTGGTCTCGGATGACATGGGAACAGACTCCGGCGGACCGCGGTTCGCTGGGGAGCGGGAACTTATCCTGGTGGCCGTACCACCAGCTACGGGCAAGGGGGATCCATGGCAGCGACCGTCACGCCGTCCGCCGGCGGCACGAGGTCCCGCAGGCACCGGGAGCTGCGCGAGTTCCTGATGACCCGCCGGGCCCGGGTGACCCCGGCCGAGGCGGGGCTGCCGGACGGCGGCGCGCGGCGCCGCACCCCCGGGCTGCGCCGCGAGGAGGTCGCGGTGCTCGCGGGCGTGGGCGCCTCCTGGTACCAGTGGCTGGAGCAGGGCAGGGACATCACGGTCTCGCCGCAGGTGCTGGACGCGGTGGCGCGGGTGCTGCGGCTGAGCGACGTCGAGCGGCGGCACCTGTACGTGCTGGCCGGGCTGAACCCGCCGGCGCGGACCACGGAGTACGACCCGGACCACCTGTGCGACGGGCTGAAGCGGATCATCGACGGCTGGATGCCGCTGCCGGGGCACATCATGGACGCGTACTGGAACACCATCGCGCACAACGACGCGGCGGCCATGATCTTCGGGATGCGGCCGGAGATCTCCGAGAACTGCCTCGTCAACTTCTTCACCGACCCGGTGTACCGGTCCCGTTCGACGCGCTGGGCGCAGACGGCACCGATCGTGGTCGCGGAGTACCGGGCGGCGATGGCGGAGCGGCTGGACGACGAGGGCTTCCGGCTGGTCGTCGACGAACTGGCGGAGCAGAGCGAGGAGTTCCGCGAGCTGTGGAGCAGCGGGGACGTGGCCGCCGCCGGGCAGACGGCGAAGGAGGTCGAGCACCCGCTGGTGGGCACCCTGTTCCTGGTGAGCACGCATCTGCAGTTGCCGGCCCGGCCGGACCTGACGATCGTCCTGCACAACGCGGCGGAGGGCACGGACACGGCGGAGAAGCTGCGGTGGCTGGCGTCCCCGGAGGGCCGCCGGGAGGGCCTGCGCCGCATCGCGGGCTGAGGACCGCCGCCCGGCTGGTCCGTTTCAGCGGCTGCTCGGCCGGCCGGAACGGGCCCCGGCGGCCGGCCGGGATGAGCCGGCGGCCGACTGCGGCTGCGCCGACCAGGCCCATCCGGTGTGCGACTTCCGTGCGTTCGCAGGGACCACACCCACCGCGTTCCGCGCCGAAGCGGCGGGCGACGGGCCGGCTCCCCGCGGCCTGATGAGGTACGTCACCGGAGGCCGGCGGCGGACGGCGGGAGACGGCGGGAGACGGCGGGAGAACGCAGCCCTGGTGTGTTTACCGTGCACGGTTCGTATGCTCGCCGGTATGAGCGAGAGCAGCACGCTGGACCCCGAGGACCGCAAGATCGTCACCCTGGCCCGCAGCACCCGGGCGCGCAACGCCGTGCCGGAGGGCGCGGCCGTACGGGACGAGACCGGCCGCACCTACGTCGCCGGGACCGTGGCGCTGGAGTCCCTGCGGCTGACGGCACTGCAGACGGCCGTGGCGATGGCCGTCGCCAGCGGCGCGACCTCGCTGGAGGCCGCCGCGGTCGTCACCGAGGCCGAGGCCCCGGCGGACGCGGACCTCGCGGCCGTACGCGACCTCGGCGGCGCGGACACCCCGATCCTGCTGGCCGGCCCGGACGGCGAGGTACGCGGCACGACCCGGGTCTGAAGGACCCCCTACCACCCCTCCGGCCCCGGCTCCTTCTCCGGCTCCTGCTCCGGCTTCCTCCCCGGCCCGGAATCCGGCTCCTTCTCCGGGCGGAAGCCGATCGTCGGCACCGCGCGGCGCAGCGGCCAGTGGCGGGGGGCGCACGGCGTGATGCCGTCCAGGAACGCGTACCGGGCGAGGGCCTGCGGGTCCTGCTCCTCGACCGTGCGTATCCGCTCCCACCACGCCGCCACCTCGGTCCAGCCCGGGGCCGACTGGGAACCGCCGAACTCCTGCACCGACAGCGCCGCCGTCAGCCCCGCGAGCGCCAGCCGGTCGGCCAGCGGGTAGCCGGCGAGCGACGTGGCGACGAAGCCGGCGACGAAGACGTCCCCGGCGCCGGTGGTGTCCAGGGCCGCCACCGATATCGCCGGCACCTCGGCGCTCTCGCCCGTGCGGCCGTCGACCGCGTACGCGCCCTCCGCGCCCATGGTGACCACCACCACCGGCACGTGCTCCGCGAGCGCGTGGGCCGCCGCGCGCGGCGAGTCGGTCCCGGTGTAGCGCATGGCCTCCGCGGCATTCGGCAGGAACGCCTCGCAGTGCGCCAGCTCCGGTATCTCCGCCAGGTCCCAGCGGCCGGTGTCGTCCCACCCGACGTCGGCGAAGACGCGGCTGCCGTGCAGCGCGGCCTGCTCGATCCACGGCTGCCGGCGGCCGGGGTCGAGGGACGCGACACAGGCGCGGCTGGGCGGCGGGCAGCGCGGGGGCTCGTCGGGGGGCGGCGCCTCGTGGCCGTGCGAGACCATGGTGCGCTCGCCGTCGTACGCCATGGAGACCGTGACCGGCGAGTGCCAGCCGCGGCACGTGCGGGACAGGGAGACGTCGATGCCCTCGCCCTCCAGGGCCTCCTGGCAGTGGTCGCCGTAGACGTCGTCCCCGAAGGCCGCCGACAGCGACGTGCGCAGGCCGAGGCGGGCGAGCGCCGTCGCCATGTTCGCCACGCCGCCGGGGCTGGAGCCCATGCCGCGGGCCCAGGACTCCGTGCCGCGGACGGGGGCGCTGTCCAGGCCGGTGAAGACGATGTCCAGGAAGACCGTCCCCGTCAGATAGACGTCGACGGCCGGCTCCGCGGGGCCGCGCAGGTGCTTCAGGGGGTCGACGGCCGCCACGGGCGAAGCAGACGGTCCAGGGGTCATGCGGGCGTCTCCCTCCACACCGGGAACGGAACATCTGTCCGACTGACCCCAGTCTGCCCCAGCCCACTGACAACGGCCCGCGGCGCCGCGTCCCCGGCCCTCAGCGCCGCGCCGGCACCGGCACCCTGCCCAGGTCGGTCGCCACCGTCAGCGGCCCGGTGTATCCCGCCTCCCGGGCCTCCCGCGCGAAGTCCCCCGGGTCCGGATAGCGCTGCGAGAAGTGCGTCAGCACCAGGTGCCGTACGCCCGCCGCGATCGCCACCCCCGCCGCCTGGGCCGCCGTCAGATGCCCGTACTCGACGGCCAGCGCGGTCTCCGCGCCCAGGAACGTCGACTCGATGACCAGCAGGTCCGCCTCCTCCGCGAGCGCGTACACCCCCTCGCACAGCCCCGTGTCCATGATGAACGCGACCCGCTGGCCGCGGCGCACCTCCGAGACCTCCTCCAGCCGCACGCCCCGCAGCGAACCCTCGCGCTGCAGGCGCGAGATGTCCGGTCCCGTGATGCCCGCGCGCGTGAGGCGGTCGGGGAGCATCCGGCGGCCGTCCGGCTCGACGAGGCGGTAGCCGTACGCGTCGACGGGATGGTGCAGCCGGCGGGCCTCAAGGGTGTAGGCGGGCGTGGTGGCGATCACGCCGTCTGCCTCGACCGGGCCCGCCTCGATCTTCGCGGTCTCCCGGTATGCGCTCGCGTACCGCAGCCGCTCGTAGAAGTCCCGCCCGCTCGCCGGGAAGTGCACGGTCACCGGGTGGGGGACGCGGTCGAGGTTGATGCGCTGGATGATGCCGGGCAGGCCCAGGCAGTGGTCGCCGTGGAAGTGCGTGACGCAGACGCGGCTCAGCCCGTACGCGGCGACGCCGGCGCGCAGCATCTGGCGCTGCGTGCCCTCGCCGGGGTCGAAGAGGATGACGTCGCCGTCCCAGCGCAGCACGTAGCCGTTGTGGTTGCGCTGGCGGGTGGGGACCTGGCTGGCGGTGCCGAGGACGACGAGTTCGCGGGCGGACAAGTCCGGGCGGCCCGCGCTACCCGGGCGGCCAGTTCAGGCCGCGTCCGCCGAGCACGTGGGCGTGCACGTGGAAGACGGTCTGGCCGGCGCCCGAGCCGGTGTTGAACACGACGCGGTAGCCGGTGGCGTCGGTCTTGTCCTCGGCGGCGACCTCGGCGGTCTCGCGCAGCACGTCGGCGATGAGCTGCGGGTCGGCGGCGGCGAGGGTGCCGGCGTCCGGGTAGTGGGCCTTGGGGATGACGAGGACGTGGGTGGGCGCCTGCGGGTTGATGTCGCGGAAGGCGATCGTCGTCGCGGTCTCGCGGACGAGGGTCGCGGGCACCTCCCCCGCGGTGATCTTGCAGAACAGGCAGTCGGCCTGCGGCTCCCCGGCCATGTTCCCGGCCTCCTTCGCACGAGTCGGGCGGTACGGGCCGCATGGTACCCCGCGGCCCGTACCCGGTGCCCCGGCGCTCGGCGCGCCGCTGCTCCCCGCCGCTACTCCCCCGCCGACTCCGGCGCGTCCGCGGAGCCCGCCGGCCCGTGCCCGGCCGGATCCGGCGGAACCGCACCCGGCACCTCCGGCGGCACCGCCGCCGGGCTGCGTTCCAGCTCCTCAAGCGCCAGCCGCACCGCCGTCTCCACCTGCGGGTCGCGCCCCTGCTCCCAGTCCTCCGGGGTGAGCAGCACGTCGACGTCCGGCTCCACGCCGTGGTTCTCCACGCCCCACCCCGGGCCCTCCAGCCAGATGGCGTACTTCGGCTGCGTCACCAGCGTGCCGTCGACCAGCCGGTACCGGCCGTCGATGCCGACGACCCCGCCCCAGGTGCGCCGGCCGACGAGCGTCCCGATGCCCAGCGCCCGGATCGCGGCGCTGACGATGTCGCCGTCGGAGCCGGAGAACTCGTCGATCACGGCGACCACGGGCCCGCGCGGGGCGTCCATCGGGTAGCTGACGGGCTTGAGTCCGCGGCCCGCGTCCCAGCCGACGACGCGCCGCGCCAGCTTCTCGACGACGAGCTGCGAGGTATGCCCGCCGCGGTTGTCACGGACGTCGACCACCAGGCCCTCGCGGGCGACTTCGACGCGCAGGTCGCGGTGGAGCTGCGCCCAGCCGGGGCCCTGCATGTCGGGTACGTGGAGATAGCCGAGACGGCCGCCGGACGCCTCGTGCACGTACGCGCGCCGGCCGGCGACCCACGCGTGGTAGCGCAGCGGCTCCTCGTCGGCGGTGGGGACGATCACCGCGTAGCGCACGTCGCCGCCGTCGGCGGGCTGCACGCTCAGCTCCACCGGCTTGCCCGCCGAGCCGACCAGCAGCGGCGCGGGCCCGGCCAGCGGGTCCACGGGCCGGCCGTCGACGGCCACGATCGCGTCGCCGGGGCGGACCGCGGCGCCGGGCGCCGCCAGCGGGGAGCGGGCGTGCGGGTCGGAGGTCTCGGACGGCAGGATCCGCTCGACGCGCCACCGTCCGTCGTCACCGCGCGTGATGTCGGCGCCGAGGAGCCCCTGCCGCCGCTCCGGGGCGCCCGCGGAGGCGCCGCCGCCCGGCGGGACGACGTACGCGTGGGACGTGCCCAGCTCGCCCTGCACCTCCCACAGCAGGTCGACGAGGTCGTCGTGGGTGGCGACGCGCGCCAGCAGCGGGCGGTAGCACTCCAGCACGCCGTCCCAGTCGACGCCGCCGAGGTCGGCGCGCCAGAAGCTGTCGCGCATCAGCCGGCCGGCCTCGTCGTACATCTGCCGCCACTCCGCGGCCGGGTCGAGCAACTGCCGTACGCGCGTGAGGTCGACGGTGACGTTGTCGCCGTCGCCGTCGTCGACGTGGCTGGCCTTCCGGTCGGCGGGAACGACCCTGAGCTTGCCGTCGGTGCGCAGCAGAATCCGGGTGCCGTCGCCGGTGACCGCGAAGCCCTCGACGTCGTCGGCGAGTTCCTCGACGCGCTGCTTGCCGAGGTCGTAGCGCTCCAGCCGGGTCGCGGGCCCGTCGTCGTCGGGGCCCGCGGCGTCGGTGCCGAGGACACCGCGCAACGGGTGGACGAGCCACAGCAGACCGCCCTCGGCGGCGCGCAGCGTCGAGTAGCGGGCGGCCTCGACGGGGAAGGGCAGGATGCGGTCGGCGAGACCGTCGAGGTCGATGCGGGTGACCGGCGGGGTGTCGCCGGGGCCCGCGTCGTCGCCGTCGTCCGACCCGCCGCGCTCGGGGGCCCGGCCGTGGCGCTGCGGACCGAACGGCGAGGGGGTCTCGGCGGCCAGCGTGATCAGGTGGGGGCGGCAGGCGTACGGGAACGACAGGTCGAAGACGTGGCTGTCGTAGACGGGGTCGAAGGCCCGCTCGGAGAGGAACGCCAGGTGCTTGCCGTCGGCGGTGAACGCCGGGGAGTAGTCGCGGAAACGCAGCGGGGTGGCCTCGGCGACGGCCAGCCCGTCGGTGGTCGCCAGCCGCAACTGCCGCAGCTCGCCGGGGCCCGGGTGGGACCAGGCCAGCCAGGCCGAGTCGGGTGAGAACACCAGCCCGCCGACGTCGCCGTACTCGCTGGCGTCGACCTCGCGTACGTCGCCGGAGGCGCGTTCGACGAGCAGCACGCGGCCGTCGTGCGAGGCGACGGCGACGCGGCTGCCGTCCGGCGCGACGGCCAGCCCGGTGACGCGGCCGAGCCGCCCGGCGGCGACCCGGCGGGGCGTGGCGCCGGCGTCGCGGCCGGCGGCGGGGGTGAACTCCAGCGCGTCCTCGCCCTCGGCGTCGGTCACGAACACCACGTGCTCGGCGCCCTCGGCGCGGAACACCCGGGGCATCCGGGCCCGTACGCCCGGCTCCGCGGCCAGGGCGCGGGCGGGACCCTCGCGGTGGGTCACCCAGTGCAGGGTGCCGCGGATCTCGACGGCGCTGCCGCGGCCGGTGTGGTCGGGGCGCGCGGCGCCGAGGTTGCGGCGGGGGCGCAGCGGGCGGGGGCGCAGGTCGGTGCGCTGACCGCCGAGGCGGATGTCGAGGCGGCGGGGCTCGGTGCCCTCGTCGAGGTCGTCCAGGAGCCACAGTTCGCCGGCGCTCGCGTAGACGACGCGGGTGCCGTCGGTGGCGGCGTGTCGGGCGTAGAAGCCGCCCAGGGGCGTGTGGCGGCGCAGCGCCGCGTACGCGTCGGGCGCGTCGGTGTCGGCGGAGTACAGCGCGCCGGTGCCCTCGTGGTCGGAGAGGAACGCCAGCCGCCCGCCGGCCCACAGCGGGTACTCGGCGTTGCCGAGGACGGCGTCCAGCTCGGCGGGCCGGGTGAACTCCGCGTCGGCCGCGGTGCGCAGCCACAGCCGGCCGGCCGTACCGCCGCGGTAGCGCTTCCAGTACGCCGCCTCCCGGCCCATGCCCACGGTCAGCAGCGCGACGCGGCCCTCCGGCCCGTACGCGACGTTGCCGACGGGGCCGAAGGGCAGCGTGTGCGCGGGCCCGCCGTCGGGCGGGACCGCGCGCGCCCAGGTGCGGCGCAGCGAGTACTGGCCGTGGGCGGTCAGCGCCAGCACGTCGCCCTCGGGGGTCCAGCCGCGCACGGAGGTCTTGCCGCTGCCCCAGTACGTCAGGCGGACCGGGGAGCCGCCGTCGACGGGCGCGGTGAGGACCTCGGGGGCGCCGTCGCGGGTGGAGGTCCAGGCGACGCGGGTGCCGTCGGGCGACAGGCGCGGATGGTCCACCGGCATGTTGTCGGCGCTCACCCGCCAGGCGCGACCGCCGTCGAGGGGCGCGGCCCACACGTCGTCCTCCGCCGTGAAGGTGATCAAGTCGCCGTGCAGGTGCGGGAATCGCAGGTAGGCAGGCTGAGTCACGTCGATCATCCCATCATGCGGAAGCGTCGCTCACCACCGCTTTGCGGTGCGGTGTGACATTCGTCCTGTACCCGCCCTGCCCCGGCGCGGAACGATTCGGGACGTGACACTGAACACCCCGGGAAAACCCGTGAGGCCGGCGCGCGGACCCCTCGGGATCCGGGCGTACGGAACCTCTTACTCCGCTCGCTCTCGGCCGCCTCGGGACCGTCCGGGACCGTTCAGGGTCGTTCCGGGTCATCCAGGGGCCGTTCAGGACCACCGTCCCGTCGCCGCGAGCACCACCGCACCCGCCGCGGTGCCCGCGGTGGAGGTGCGCAGCACGGTCGGCCCCAGTCGGTATGCCCCGGCACCGGCGTCCGCGAACGCCGCCAGCTCCTCCGGCGTGATCCCGCCCTCGGGGCCGACCACGAGCACGATCTCCCCGGACTCCGGCAGCTTCGCGCCGGCCAGCGGCGCCGCGCCCTCCTCGTGCAGCACGGCGGTGAACGCCGCGCCCGCGAGCAGCGGCAGCAGCTCCTTCGTCCCGTGCGGCCCGGCGATCTCGGGGAAGCGCAGCCGGCGGGCCTGCTTACCCGCCTCGCGGGCGGTGGCGCGCCACTTGGCCAGGGACTTCTGCCCGCGCTCCGCGCGCCACCGGGTCACGCAGCGGGCCGCCGTCCACGGCACGATCGCGTCCACGCCGGTCTCGGTCATCGTCTCGACGGCCAGCTCGCCGCGGTCGCCCTTCGGCAGCGCCTGCACGACGGTCAGCCGCGGGCTCGGCGCCGGCTCCTCACGCACGCCGGTGCAGGTCACGAGGAGCCGGTCGCGGCCCTCCGCACCGGCCACGGTGCCGTACGCGCCGCGCCCCGCGCCGTCGGTGAGCACGACGTCCTCGCCGGCCAGCAGCCGTCGTACCGACACCGCGTGCCGCCCCTCGGGACCGGTCAGCGCCAGCACCGCGCCGGGGCGGGCGGCATCCAGCACCGCGGGCTCGGCGACGAACACCGGGGCGGTCACAGCAGGCCGCCCGGGGCGTCGCCGGCGGGCTTCGTCGTCCCGCTGAGCGCGTCGGCCAGCTCCCGGGCCAGCACCTCCACCAGCTCGGCGGCGGGCAGTTCACGCGCCAGCCGGAAGCCCTGGCCGGCCCAGAGCGCCATGCCCTGCGGGTCACCGACGCGGGCGGCGGCGGCCCGCAGCGGGGAGGTCAGATGGTGGAGCTGGGGGTAGGCGGCGGGGGCGTACGGGCCGTGTTCGCGTACGAACCGGTTGACCAGCCCGCGTGCGGGCCGGCCGGAGAAGGCGCGGGTCAGCTCCGTACGCGTGAACACACCGCCGGTGACAGCGCGTTTGTGCAGCGCGTTGGCGCCGGACTCGGGGCAGACCAGGAACGCGGTGCCGAGCTGCGCGGCGGCGGCGCCGGCCGACAGCACCGCGGCGATCTGCCCGCCGCGCATCAGCCCGCCGGCGGCGATCACCGGCACGTCGACCGCCTCCAGCACCTCGGCGAGCAGCGTGAGCAGCCCGCGGCCCACGTCGTCGTCGCGCGGATCGTTGCGGAAGCCGCCCTGGTGGCCACCGGCCTCGACGCCCTGCACGCACACGGCGCCGGCGCCCGCGGCCTGCGCCCGGCGTGCCTCGACGACGTTGGTGACGGTGACGACGGTGTACGTCCCGGCGCGGGCGAAGGCGTCGAGGACGGCCGGCCCGGGGCAGCCGAAGGTGAACGACACCAGCGCCACCGGCTCGTCCAGCAGTATCGCCACCTTGGCGTCGAAGGCGTCGTCCGTACCGGCCTCCGCGTCGCCCAGCGCCGTGTCGTACCACTCGACCTCGCCGGCCAGTTGCTCCGCGTACGCCTCGATCTGGGCGGGGTCGGGCGGCGCTGAGGGCTGGGGCAGGAACAGATTGACGCCGAAAGGCCGGTCGGTGACGGCCCGCAACTGGCGGATCTCCTCGTACATCGCCTCCGGCGTCTTGTACCCGGCGGCGAGGAACGCCAGACCGCCGCCCTCGAGGACACCGGCGGCGAGCTGCGGGCAGGATGCGCCACCTGCCATGGGCGCCTGCACGATCGGGAAGGTGAACAGATCGTTCAGCTCGGTGGGCATGGGCTCATCCTGTCACGCAGATCGGACACCGGCGGCCCGCGCCGGATCATGGAATCCGCACGTCTTCACGCACCTGGGGACGGCGTGCGTCCCACCCACAACACCCGTCGCACGGGCCGCACGGCGGCGGCCCGGCGACGTCCTCACCGCACCCCGGCTAGCGACCGCTCCAGGCGTCCTTCAGCCGCGAGAACAGCCCCTGCTGGCCCGGTTTGAACTGGCCCTGCGGGCGCTCCTCGCCGCGCAACTGGGCGAGCTGGCGCAGGAGCCGCTCCTGCTCCGGATCCAGCTTCTGCGGCGTCTCGACCTCGACGTGCACCACCAGGTCGCCCCGGCCGCCGCCGCGCAGATGCGTCACCCCGCGCTGGTGCAGCGGGATCGACTGCCCCGACTGCGTACCGGGACGGATGTCGACCTCCTCCAGGCCGTCGAGCGTCTCCAGATTGACCTTCGTGCCCAGCGAGGCCGCGGTCATCGGAAGCGTCACCGTGCAGTGCAGATCGTCCCCGCGGCGCTGGAAGATCGGGTGCGGCAGCTCGCGGATCTCCACGTACAGATCGCCCGCGGGGCCGCCGCCCGGGCCGACCTCGCCCTCCCCGGCGTGCTGGATGCGGGTGCCGGTATCGACGCCCGCGGGGATCTTGACCGTGAGCGTACGCCGCGAGCGCACCCGTCCGTCGCCCGCGCACTCCGGGCACGGCGTGGGCACCACCGTGCCGAAGCCCTGGCACTGGGGGCAGGGCCGGGAGGTCATGACCTGCCCCAGGAAGGAGCGGGTGACCTGCGAGACCTCGCCGCGGCCGCGGCACATGTCGCACGTCTGCGCCGACGTCCCGGGCGCCGCGCCCTCGCCGTTGCAGGTGCCGCAGACCACCGCGGTGTCGACCTGGATCTCCTTGGTGGCGCCGAACGCCGCCTCCTCCAGCTCGATTTCGAGCCGGATCATGGCGTCCTGGCCGCGGCGGGTGCGCGAGCGCGGCCCACGCTGGCCGGCCTGGCCGAAGAAGGCGTCCATGATGTCGGAGAGGTTGCCGAAGCCGCCGGCGCCGAAGCCGCCGGCCGCGGCGCCGTTCTGCGACAGCGGGTCGCCGCCGAGGTCGTAGATCTGCTTCTTCTGCGGATCCGACAGCACCTCGTAGGCGGCGTTGATCTCCTTGAACCGCTCCTGGGTCTTCGGATCCGGGTTCACGTCCGGGTGCAGCTCGCGCGCGAGTCTGCGGAACGCCTTCTTGATCTCGTCCTGAGAGGCGTCACGTCCGACGCCGAGAACCGCGTAGTAGTCCGTGGCCACTTATGACTCCGCCAGGATCTGTCCGACGTACCGTGCCACTGCGCGTACCGCTCCCATCGTTCCGGGGTAGTCCATGCGGGTAGGTCCGACCACGCCGAGCTTGGCGACGGCTTCGCCGGTGTCGCCGCCTGAACCGTATCCGACGGAGACGACCGAGGTGGAGGTAAGCCCCTCATGGTCGTTCTCGTGACCGATACGCACCGTCATGCCCGGTTCCTTCGCCTCCCCGAGCAGCCGCAGGAGCACCACCTGCTCCTCCAGCGCCTCCAGCACCGGCCGGATAGTGAGCGGGAAGTCGTGGTCGAAGCGGGTGAGGTTGGCGGTGCCGCCGATGATCAGCCGCTCCTCGGTCTCCTCCACCAGCGTCTCCAGCAGCACCGACAGCACGGTCTGCACCGTGCCGCGGTCGTCCGCGGGGAAGGATTCGGCGAGATCCGCCACCAGCGGCGGCACGTCGCGGAAGCGGCGGCCGACGACGCGGCTGTTGAGCCGGGCGCGCAGGTCGGCGAGGGATTCCTCGCCGAACGGCGCCGGGCAGTCCACCATGCGCTGCTCGACCCTGCCGGTGTCGGTGATGAGCACGAGCATGACGCGCGCAGGCGCGAGCTGGAGCAGCTCCACATGGCGCACGGTCGAGCGGGTCAGCGACGGGTACTGCACCACCGCCACCTGCCGCGTCAACTGCGCCAGCAGCCGCACCGTACGCCCGACGACGTCATCGAGGTCGACGGCGCCGGACAGGAAGTTCTGGATCGCCCGCCGCTCGGCCGCACTCAGCGGCTTGACGTCGGCGAGCTTGTCGACGAACAGCCGGTAGCCCTTGTCGGTGGGGATACGGCCGGCGCTGGTGTGCGGCTGGGCGATGAACCCCTCGTCCTCCAGAGCGGCCATGTCATTACGCACCGTCGCCGGGGAAACACCCAGGTGATGCCGCTCGGTGAGCGCCTTGGAACCGACCGGCTCCTCCGTGCCCACGTAGTCCTGGACGATGGCGCGCAGCACTTCGAGCCTGCGCTCGCTGAGCATGCTGCCCACCTCCACACTCGGGGTCCGTCCGGTCGTTCCATCGCTGGCACTCGAAGGCGGGGAGTGCCAGGGTTCCGGGCCAGTGTACGGCCGGGTACGGCAGCTCGGGCAAGGTGGCCGGTCACGTTATAGCGTCGGGGAATGAGTGGCGGTTGGGAAGAGCTGGCCCCGGACGTCGTACGGCGCCGGCTGCCCCGCTGGGACGCGACCGCGGGCGCGGTGGCCGGAGCGGAAGGCGTCCTGCTCGTGGACACCGGCGCCTCGCTGCGGGAGGGCGCGGAGCTGCGCCGGGAGGTCCGGGAGCGCTTCGGCCGCCGGGTGACGCACATCGCGCTCACGCATCCGCACTTCGACCACGTGCTCGGCACCGCGGCCTTCGCGGGAGCCGAGGTCTACGGCCCGGCCGGGACGGCGGCCCTGCTGCGCGGACCGGGCGGCAGGGCCGCGGAGGAGCTGCGCGCGGACGCCGTACGCCACGGGCTGGACCGCCACGCGGCGGCGGAGGCCGTCGACGTCCTGGTCGCACCGCGGCACGAGGTGTCCGGCACGCACCCGCTGGACCTCGGGGGCGGCCGGGAGGTGCTGCTCGTCGAGCTGGGCGCGGCGCACTCGGCGCACGACATGGCGGTGTACGTCCCGGTCCCGGGGCGGCCGGCGATCGTGTTCTGCGGCGACCTGGTCGAGGAGTCAGGCCCCCCGCAGGCGGGCCCGGACGCGGACCCGGCGCGCTGGCCGGAGGCGCTGGACCGGCTGCTGGAGCTGGGCGGACCCGAGGCGGTGTACGTCCCCGGGCACGGGGCGGCGGTGGGGGCGGACTTCGTACGCGCCCAACGGGACGACCTGGTGCGGGGCTTGTCGTAGTCTCGCCCCGTGCGCCGCTACGACACCGACCTCACGCCCCCGTGGAAGAAGCCGCAGCAGCCCGCCCCCGAGGTACCGGCGGAGCCGGACCTCGTGGTGGAGGAGGTGGGCACGGGCTTCTGCGGCGCCGTCATCCGCACGGAGAAGACCGCGGAGGGCCCGACGGTGACGCTGGAGGACCGCTTCGGCAAGCACCGGGTGTTCCCGCTCACGCCGCGCGGCTTCATGATCGACGGCAAGGTCGTCACGCTGGTGCGGCCCGGCGGCTCCACCCGGCCTCCAGGCCCGCTCTTGTCGGCCTCCGGCTCGATCGCCGTCCGCGACCACACCGCGCGCGTGGCCCGCGCCGGCCGCATCTACGTCGAGGGCCGCCACGACGCGGAACTGGTCGAGCGGGTCTGGGGCCACGACCTGCGGGTCGAGGGCGTGGTGGTGGAGTACCTGGAGGGTGTGGACGACCTCCCCGCGGTGGTCTCCGCCTTCGCCCCCGGCCCGGACGCACGCCTGGGGGTGCTGGTCGACCACCTGGTGCCGGGCACGAAGGAGTGGCGCATCGCGGAGTCGGTGACGAGCCCCCACGCGCTGGTGGTGGGTCACCCGTACGTGGACGTCTGGGAGGCGGTCAAGCCCTCGTCGGTGGGCATCGCGGCGTGGCCGAGGATCCCGCGGGGCGAGGACTGGAAGACGGGCGTCTGCCGCGAACTGGGCTGGCCCCCGGACACCGGAGCCGCCTGGCGGCGGATCCTGGACGCGGTACGCACGTACCGCGACCTGGAACCGGCACTGCTGGGGCGGGTGGAGGAGCTGATCGACTTCGTCACGGCGACGGAGGGCTGACTACCGGTGCCGGCGACTGACCCGTCGCGTGCGCAAGGCGGGTCCGGGAGGTACGCACGGGGTCGGGCGGTGGTGCGGCCCGGCGTCGGGGGCCCGGGGGCGGGGGCGGCGTCGGGGGCGGCGGCGTCCCGGGGGGCGGCGTCGGGGGGCGGCGTCGGGGGGCGGCGTCGGGAGGGCGCCAGTGCTGGGGGACGCCGGCATCGGGGGGCGCCAGTGTCGCCCGGAAGCGCACGTCCCCTCACGCCCGCCCAAGGGTATGCGCCTGCTCTGACAGTGAGCCCGGGTCACCGGCGCCGGTGACTGGACTGTCGCGTGCGCGAGTCGGGTC
>NZ_AXVU01000035.1:0-67685 GCF_000482585.1 Streptomyces sp. CNQ329
CGTGCTGACCACCGCGGTCGCCGCCTTGCTCGATGTGCACGCGATGCTGCGTGCCCGTACCGATCTGTCGGATCCGGCGAACCCCCGTCTCGTCGTCCCCGAACGCGGCGCTCTCGACGCCGCCCGTCTCGTCACCCGTATCGACGCAGCCGGCACCTCCGACCTCGACGCGCTCGCCGCCCGTGAGGCCCGCGCCGCCGTCAACCGCCTCGCCCCCGCCGACGGGATCATGCTCCACACCGTCTGGCTGGACGCCGGGCCCTCCCGCACCGGACGACTCGTCCTGGTCGCCCACCACCTGGTGGTCGACGGCATGTCCTGGCGCATCCTCCTGCCCGACCTCCAAGCCGCCTGCACCTCCCTGACCGAAGGCCGCCAGCCCACCCTCGACCCCGTACCCACCCCCTTCCGGCACTGGGCCCACGAACTCCTCACCCAGGCAACAACCGACAACCGCACCGCCGAACTCCCCACCTGGACCCACCTCCTCGACACCCCCGAACCACCCATCGGCCACCGCCCCCTCGACCCCACCACCGACACCGCCGGTGCGCAGCGCCGCCGGGAGTGGACCGTGCCAGCCGCGCAGGCCGCCGTCGTCGCCGGGCAGGCACCGGCCGTGTTCCACACCGGTGTGCACGAGGTGCTGCTCGCCGCTCTCGCCGCGGCTGTCACCCACTGGCGGCCGGGGACTACCGACCGCGGACTGCTCGTCGACGTCGAGGGACACGGCCGCGAACCGGTCGGGGACGTGGACCTGTCGCGCACGGTGGGCTGGTTCACCAGCTCGCACCCGGTGCGCGTCGACGTCTCCGGCGTACGCCTCGACGACGTTCTCGCCGGGGGCACCGCCGCCGGCAGGCTGCTGAAGACCGTGAAGGAGCAGGCCCGTGCCGTTCCCGGTGACGGTCTGGGACACGACCTGCTGCGCCATCTCAACCCGCAGACCGCCGAGGCCATGGCCGCCCTGCCGCGCCCGCAGATCGGCTTCAACTACCTCGGCCGCTTCCCCGCCACCGCGCCCCAGGCGTCCGTACGCGCCTGGCAGCCCGCCGGCGACACCGCCCTCGGCGGCTCCGTCGCCCCCGACATGCCCGTGGCGCACGCGCTGGAGGCGGGCGCGGTCGTCCAGGACGGGCCCGACGGCCCGGAGGTGACCCTGACCCTCTCCTGGGCCGGCGGGCTGCTGGACGACGCGGATGCCGACCGCCTGGGCGCCACCTGGCTGCGGATGCTCGCCGGCGTCGCCGCCCACGCCGGGACCCCCGCGGCCGGCGGGCACACCCCCTCCGACTTCCCGCTCCTCGCCCTCACCCAGGACGCCGTGGAGGAGCTGGAAGCAGCCGTGCCCGCGCTGGCCGACGTGTGGCCGCTGTCGCCGCTGCAGCAAGGGCTGCTATTCCACGCCGACTTCGACGACGCCGGGCCCGACGTCTACGAGGGCCGCCGCGCCCTCGCGCTCGACGGCCCGCTGGACACGGACCGGCTGCGCGCCGCCTGGGCGACGGTCCTGGACCGGCACCCCATCCTCCGCGCGAGTTTCCACCGCCTTGCGACGGGGGAAGCGGTGCAGGTCATCGCCCGTGACGTGCCGCTGCCCTGGAGCGAGGCCGATCTCTCCGGGCTCACCGAGGCCGACGCGCAGCGCGAGCTGCGGCGGCTGGCGGAGGAGGACCGGGCCGAGCGGTTCGACCTCACCGACGCCCCGCCGCTGCGGTTCCTGCTGATCCGCCTCGGCGAGGACCG
Source organism: Streptomyces sp. CNQ329 (assembly GCF_000482585.1). Lineage (NCBI taxonomy): Bacteria > Bacillati > Actinomycetota > Actinomycetes > Kitasatosporales > Streptomycetaceae > Streptomyces > Streptomyces sp. CNQ329. The sequence goes on from NZ_AXVU01000035.1 coordinate 1,747, forward strand.
GCACCATCTCCTGGTCAGCAACCATCACATCGTCATGGACGGCTGGTCGCTGCCCCTGCTGATCGGCGAGGTCTCCGCCGCCTACGCCGCGGCCGGCGACCGGAGCCGGCTCCCGGCGGTCTCCTCGTACGCCGACTACCTCGGCTGGCTCGCCCGCCAGGACGAGGACGCGGCGCGTGCGGCGTGGCGCGCGGAGGTGGCCGGTGCCGACGGGCCGACGCTCGTCGTCCCGGCGGAGTCGGTGCGTGCGCCGGTGCTGCCGGAGCGGGTGCGCTACGAGTTCGGCGCGGAGCTGTCGGCGGGTGTGGCGGAGCTGGCGCGGGCGCACGGGGTGACCGTGAACACCGTGGTGCAGGGCGCGTGGGCGCTGGTGCTCGCACGGCTCGCGGGCCGCGACGACGTGGTGTTCGGCGCCACCGTCGCGGGCCGGCCGGCGGAGCTGCCGGGCGTGGAGTCGATCATCGGTCTGTTCCTCAACACGCTGCCGGTACGGGTCCGGCTGGACGGCGCGCAGCCCGTGGCCGGCATGCTGGCCGAGCTGCAGCGCCGGCAGGTGGCGCTGATGGCGCACCAGCACCTCGGTCTTCAGGAGGTGCAGAAGGCGGCCGGCTCGGGCGCCGCCTTCGACACCCTGGTGGTCTTCGAGAACTACCCGGCGCCGCCCGCCGGTCCGCCCGGCCCGCGGGCGCTGACGATCCGCCCCGCGGGCGTCACCGAGGACACCGGCCACTACCCGCTGACGCTGATCGCCGTGCCCGGTGAGCGTATCCAGGGAGACTTCATCTACCGCCCCGACGTGTTCGACCGCGACCGCGCCGAGGACATCCTCGCCTCCTTCGAGCACGTTCTTGCGCAACTCGTCGCCGATCCCGCCGTGCCCGTCGGCAGGGTGGCCGCCCTGACCGCGTCGAGCCGGGCGCTGGTGACCGAGGAGTGGAACCGTACGCAGGCCCCGCTGCCGGCCGCCCCGCTGCCCGGGCTGTTCGCCGCGCAGGTGGCGCGGTCACCGCGGGCGGTGGCGGTGGTGGCCGGCGGGGAGGAGCTGTCGTACGGGGCACTGGCGGACGGTGCGGGTCGTCTCGCCCGCTGTCTGGTGGCGGCCGGGGTGGGCCCGGAGACGCGGGTGGCGCTGGTCGTGGAGCGGTCGGCGGCGATGGTGGAGGCGTTGCTGGCGGTGTCGCTGGCCGGGGGGGTGTTCGTGCCCGTGGATCCCGGCTACCCGGCCCGGCGGCTGGCGTTCGTGCTGGAGGATGCCGATCCGGCGGTGGTCCTGTGTACGTCGGCGACGTACGGCGTCGTCCCGGACGGGCTGCGGACCGTGGTGCTGGACGATCCGGTGGTGGCCGCGGAGGTCGCGGCGCTCCCGGGCGGGGTGCTGCGGCCGGAGGAGCGGCGTGGGCCGCTGACGGCCGGTCACGCGGCGTACGTCATCTACACCTCCGGCTCCACCGGCACGCCCAAAGGCGTCGTCGTCTCCCACCGCGGTCTGGGGAACCTGGCCCGTGCCCAGACCGACCGCTTCGCGGTGGGCGCCCGCTCGCGGGTCCTGCAGTTCGCGTCGGTGAGTTTCGACGCACTGGTTTCCGAGCTGTGCATGGCCCTGCTTTCGGGCGCGTCCCTCGTCGTCCCCGCCGCCGGCGAACTGCCGCCCCACGTCTCGTTGGGCGACGCCCTCCGCACCGCCGGCGCCACCCACGTGACGGTGCCGCCGGGCGTGCCCGCCGTCGCCGGGGAGCTGCCTGACACGCTGGAGACCCTCGTCGTCGCCGGCGAGGCGTGCCCGCCCGCGCTGGCGGACCGCTGGGCGCCCGGGCGGCGGATGATCAACGCGTACGGTCCCACCGAGGTCACCGTCTGCGCCGCGATGAGCGCCCCGCTGACGCCCGGCACCGACCCCGTGCCCATCGGCGCCCCGATGGCGAACGTCCGCACCTATGTCCTCGACACCTTCTTGCAGCCCCTCGCACCGGGTGTCACCGGCGAGCTGTACGTCGCCGGGCCCGGCCTGGCCCGCGGCTACCACGGCCGGCCGGGGCAGACCGCGGAGCGGTTCGTGGCCTGCCCGTTCGCGCCCGGCGAGCGGATGTACCGCACCGGCGACCTGGCGCGCTGGACGGGCGACGGCGAGCTGGTCTTCGCCGGCCGGGCAGACGAGCAGGTCAAGGTCCGCGGCCACCGTATCGAGCCGGGCGAGATCGAAGCCGCGCTCGGCACGCACCCGGACGTCGCCCAGGCCGTGGTCGTCGCCCGGCAGGACAGGCCCGGCGAGACCCGGCTCGTCGCGTACGTCGTGCCTTCCGGGGCGTACGACAGCGGCGACCTGCCGTCGGTGCTGTGCGACCACGTACACGAACGGCTGCCCGCGTACATGGTGCCGGCGGCCGTCGTACCGCTGGAGCGGATGCCGCTCACCCCGCACGGAAAGGTCGACCGCAGGGCGCTGCCCGCCCCCGACTTCGCCGGGATGGTCTCGGAGCGCGAGCCGCGCACGGCCGCGGAGGCCGCGCTGTGTGCGCTCTTCGCCGACGTACTGGGCCTGGAGCGGGTCGGACCCGACGACAGTTTCTTCGCCCTCGGCGGTGACTCCATCACTTCCATGCAGCTCGCCTCCCGCGCCCGGCGCGCGGGGCTGGTGCTGACGCCGCGGCAGGTCTTCGAGGAGAAGACACCGGAGCGGCTGGCCCTGGTCGTCAAGGCGCCGGACGGGGCGGCGGTGGCGGACGCGGGCGTCGGAGAGGTGCCGTGGACACCGGTCATGCGACGGCTCGGACCGGGCGTCGCCGACGGCCGGTTCGCGCAGTGGACCGTCGTCGGCGCCCCCGCCGACCTCACGCGGGAGGTGCTGGCCGCGGGGCTCGGCGCGCTGCTCGGCACGCACGACATGCTGCGGGCCCGCACCGACCTGTCCGGCGCGGCCGGCCCCCGGCTGGTCGTCCCCGAGCACGCGCCCGACGCCGCCGCGCTGGTGACCCGTATCGACACCGCCGACGTACCCGACGACGGCCTGGACGCCGCCGCGGGCCGCGCCGCCCGCGACGCGGTTGCCCGGCTGGACCCGGCGGCGGGCGTGATGGTGCAGGCGGTCTGGCTGGACGCCGGGCCCGCGCGGACCGGGCGCGTGGTGCTCGCCGTGCATCACCTCGTGGTCGACGGGGTGTCCTGGCGGATCCTGCTGCCCGACCTCCAGGCGGCCTGCGAGGCCGTGGCCGCGGGGGAGGAGCCGGCGCTCGACCCGGTCGCGGTGTCGTTCCGCCGCTGGGCCCGCACGCTCGTGGCCGAGGCCGCGAGCGAGGGGCGGCGGGGCGAGCCGGAGCAGTGGCGGGCGCTGCTCGGTGAGCCGGAACCGCCGCTCGGCCGCCGCCCCCTCGACCCCGCTGTCGACACCGCCCCCACCCTGCGCAACCGCTCCTGGACCGTGCCCGCGGAGCAGGCGGCCACGCTCGTCGGCCGCACCCCGGCGCTGTTCCACTGCGGTGTTCACGAAGTGCTGCTCGCCACGCTCGCCGGCGCGGTCGCCGGGTGGCGGCCGGGCGCGTACGACGGCGTGCTCGTCGACATCGAAGGCCATGGCCGCGAGCCTGTCGGCGACCTCGACCTGGCCCGGACGGTGGGCTGGTTCACCGGCGTGCACCCGCTGCGGCTGCGGACGGCGGGCTTCGACCTCGACGGCGTACGGGCCGGGGGTGCCGCGGCCGGCGAGCTGCTGAAGTCCGTCAAGGAGCAGGCGCAGGCGATCCCCGGCGACGGACTCGGCCACGCACTGCTGCGCCACCTCAACGCCGAGACGGCCGAGGCGATGGCGGCGCTGCCGCAGCCGCAGATCGGTTTCAACTACCTCGGCCGCTTCCCCGCCGCCGGCCGGCGCGGTCCCGTACGGGCCTGGCAGCCGGCCGGCGAGACCGCGGTCGGCGGCTCCGCCGCCGCCGGGATGCCCCTGGCGCACGCGCTGGAGGCGGGCGCCGTCGTGCAGGACGGGCCCGCGGGCCCGGTGCTGACGGTGACCCTGTCCTGGGCCGGCGGGCTGCTGGGCGACGCCGACGCCGAACGGCTGGGCGCGGCCTGGCTGGAGCTGCTGGCCGGGCTCGCGGCCCACACCGAGGACCCGGTCGCCGGCGGGCACACGCCCTCCGACTTCCCCCTGCTCGACCTCGCCCAGAACCAGATCGAAGAGCTCGAAGCGGCGTTCGCCGACGAGCAGTCCCCGCCGGGCCGACCGGCGCGAAGGCGTTGATGAGGAGAGTGCGATGAGCCGTTCCCTGGTCGAGGACGTGTGGCCGCTGTCACCGCTGCAGGAAGGCATGCTCTTCCACGCGGCGCTCGCCGGCACCGGCCCCGACGTGTACACCGTTCAGTCCGCCCTGGACATCGACGGCCCGCTGGACCCCGCCCGGCTGCGCGCGTCCTGGCAGGCGCTGCTCGGCCGGCACGCCGCGCTGCGCGCCTGCTTCCGGCAGGTCAGCGGAGCGAAAATGGTGCAGGTCATCGCGCGCGACGTGGAGCTGCCGTGGCGCGAGGAGGACCTGTCCGAACTGAGCGAGGACGACGCCCGGGCCGAGCTGGACCGGCTCACGGCCCGCCGGCTCGCCGAGCGGATCGACCTGGCGAACGCGCCGCTGATGCGCTTCCTCCTCGTCCGTCTCGGAAACGACCGGCACCGGCTCGTGATGACGTTCCACCACGTCCTCATGGACGGCTGGTCGATGCCGGTCCTCCTCACCGAGCTGTCCGCCGTCTACGCCGCCGGAGGCGACGCCTCGCGGCTGACGAGGGTGCCGTCGTACGGCCGGTACCTGGCGTGGCTGGGCCGCCAGGACAAGGACGCGGCGCGCGCCGCCTGGCAGGCCGAACTGGCGGGCGCGGACGAGCCGACGCTCGTCGTCCCCGCCGACCCGACGCGGGCGGCGGTCTTCCCCGAGCACGTCATCGGTGATGTTCCCGAGCAGACCACGGCGGGCCTGCGGGACCTGGCGCGCGCGGAGGGCCTGACCCTCAACACCGTGGTGCAGGGCGCCTGGTCGCTCGTCCTGGCCCGGCTGGCCCGCCGCACGGACGTCGTCTTCGGCGCCACGGCCGCCGGGCGGCCCGCGGAGCTGCCGGGCGTCGAAGCGATGGTGGGCCTGCTGCTCAACACCCTGCCGGTGCGGGTACGGCTCGACGGCGGGCAGCCGGTGCTGGAGCTGCTGGCCGACCTCCAGCGGCGCCAGTCGGAGCTGATGACACACCAGCACCTCGGGCTGCCGGAGGTGCAGCGCCTCGCCGGGCCGGGCGCGGTCTTCGACACGCTCGTCCTCTACGAGAGCTTTCCCCCGCCGCCCGCGGGGGCGGCAGATGCGCCCGGGGCGCTGACGATCCGGCCCTCGGGCATGTCGCGCGACGCGGCGCACTATCCCCTGACGCTGGTGGTGACCCCGGCCGGGGACCGGCTGCGGTGCAAACTCGACTACCGGCCGGACCTCTTCGACCGAGAGACGGCCACCGCGGTCTTCCGCCGGGTGGTGCGGGTGCTGGAGCAGGTGGTGGCGGACCCGTCGGTGCGGGTGGCGGACGTGGACGTGCTGGACCCCGCCGAGCGGATGTCGGCGGTGTCGGGGTGGAACGCCACGGAGTTGCCGGTGCCGTCCGGGTCGGTGCCGGACCGCTTCGAGGAGCGGGTGGACCGGGCCCCCGCGGCGGTGGCGCTGCGGTGCGGGGCGGACGAGCTGTCGTACGGGGAGCTGGATGCGCGGGCGAACCGGCTCGCGCGCTATCTGATCCGGCTCGGTGTGGGCCGGGAGGCGCGGGTGGGGCTGTGCCTGCCGCGCGGGGCCGGGATGGTCGTGGCGATCCTCGCGGTGTGGAAGGCCGGGGCCGCGTACGTGCCGCTGGATCCCGCGTATCCGGCCGAGCGGTTGGCGTTCATGGCCGCCGACAGCGGTGCTCAGGTGGTCCTGAGCACGGGCGAGCCGGCGCCGGACGGTGCGGTGCGGCTGGACAAGGTGGCGGGGGAGATCGCGGCGGAGTCGGCGGAGCGGCCGGGCACGGTGGTGGATTCGGGGCAGTTGGCGTACGTGATCTACACCTCCGGGTCGACGGGCCGGCCGAAGGGGGTGGCGGTCCCGCACCGGGGTCCGGCGAACCTGGCGGAGGCGATGCGTCCGGTGCTGGGGGCGGCCGAGGGAGTGCCGGCACTGCAGTTCGCGTCGTTCAGCTTCGACGCGGCGGTGCTGGACGTCGCTGTGACGCTGGCGGCGGGCGGAACCTTGGCGATTGCTTCGGATGAGGAGCGCAAGGAGCCCGCTGTGCTGGCAAAGATGATCGGTGACGCGGGTGTGTCGGTGGCCAGTGTGGTGCCCTCGCTGCTGAGTGTGCTGGATCCGGCCGCCGTCACGGGCGTGCGGAACTGGGTGCTGGGCGCCGAGATGCTGACCGCCGACCTTGCGTCCCGCTGGACGCGGCAGGCCCGGGTGTGGAACACCTACGGTCCGACCGAGGCCACCGTGATCACCACCGCCACCCCCCTCGACGCGGACATCGCCCCCACCGACCCGCCGCCCCCGATCGGCCGGCCGATCGGCAACACCCGCGTGTACGTGCTGGACGACTTCCTCCGTCCCGTACCCCCGGGTGCCACCGGCGAGGTGTACATCGCCGGCACCGGACTCGCCCGCGGCTACATCGGCCGCGGGGGACTGACCGCCGAGCGCTTCGTCGCCTGTCCCTTCGAGCCGGGCGCGCGCATGTACCGGTCCGGGGACCTCGCCGCATGGTCGGCCGGCGGGCAACTCGCCTTCCGGGGCCGTGCCGACGAGCAGGTCAAGATCCGCGGCTTCCGCGTCGAGCCCGGCGAGATCGAAGCCGTCCTCGCCGCCCACCCCGACGTCTCCCGCGCCGCCGTCGTCGTGCGCGAGGACCACCCCGGCGACCGCCGCCTCATCGCCTACGTCGTCCCCGGCGGCCCGGCGGCCGACATCGACGCGGTGCGCGCGCACGCCGCCGCCCGGCTGCCCGCACACATGCTGCCCGCAGCCGTGCTCGCCCTGCAGAGCCTGCCCCTGACGCCCAGCGGCAAGCTCGACCGGGCCGCCCTTCCCGCCCCGGACTTCGCCGGGCGCGCCACCGGCCGCGCGCCCGAGAGCGAGACCGAAGAGGCGCTGTGCGCGCTCTTCGCCGAGGTCCTCGGCGTCGAACGGGTCGGGGCCGACGACAACTTCTTCGATCTGGGCGGTGACTCCGGCCTCGCGATGCGCCTCGCCGGGCGGATCCGCGAGGACCTCGGCGCCGAGCTGAACATGCGGCAGTTCTTCGGCGCCCCCACCCCGGTGGGCGTGACGCGGATGCTCGCCTCCAAGACGCGCCCCGCGCTGCGCGCCGTCGAGCACCCGGACGAGGTGCCGGCGTCGGCCGCCCAGTTGCGTACGTGGCTGATGTCCCGGCTCGCCGAGGACTCCGCCGCCTACCGCACCTCCGTCGCGCTGCGCCTCACCGGCGAGCTGGACCGCGACGCGCTGCGGGCGGCGCTGGGCGACGTGGCCGCGCGCCACGACGCGCTGCGCACCGTCTTCGCCGCGGAAGGCGGTGCCGGGCTGCGCCAGCGCGTCCTCAAGAGCGCCGCCGCCCGGCCCGAGCCCGAAGTGGTGACCGCGACCGAGGAGGAGCTACCGGAGCTGCTGGCGGCCCGCGCCGCGCACGCCTTCGACCTCACGCGCGAGCTGCCGTGGAAGCAGACCCTGTTCGCGCTGGCCGGCACCGAGCACGTGCTGCTCCTCGTCGTCCACCGCATCGCCGCCGACGACGAGTCGCTGGACGTGCTGCTGCGCGACCTGGCGGCGGCGTACGGGGCACGCAGGGAGGGGCGTACGCCCGAACGTGCGCCGCTGCCGCTGCAGTTCGCCGACTACGCGCTCTGGGAGCGCGAACTGCTCGCCGGCGAGGACGACCCGGAGAGCCTGATCAGCGACCAGCTGACGTACTGGAAGGACACCCTCGCCGGTCTCGCCCCGGAGCTGCGGCTTCCCGCCGACCGGCCGCGCCCCCGGATCGCGACGCACCGCAGCGGGCAGGTGCCGCTGCGCGTCGACGCCGATGTGCACGAGCGGCTGACGGAGCTGGACGAGGCCGGCGACGGCGCGTTCACCGTCGTCCAGGCGGCGCTGGCGCTGCTGCTGACGCGCCTCGGCGCGGGCACCGACATCACGGTGGGCGCTCCGCTGCCGCGGCGCGACGAGGAAGGCACGCTGGAGGGCGTGGTGGGCCCCTTCGCCGGCCCGGTCGCGCTGCGTACCGACACCTCCGGCGACCCGACGTTCCGCGAACTGCTCGGCCGCGTACGGGAAGCCGGCCTCGAAGCGCGCCGCCACCAGGATCTGCCCTTCGAGCGCCTCGTCGACGTGCTGGAGCTGCCGCCGTCCGCGGCGCGGCACCCCGTCGTCCAGGTCATGCTCGACGTGCACGACGGCACCACCGACGAGGAGGACACCTCCGAGCTGCCGGGGCTCAGCACCTCCCGCCTCGACCTCGGCCCGGCGGCGTCCGAGCTGGACCTGTCGGTCAACCTCAGCGAGTGGTACCGGGGCGACGGCTCCGCGGACGGGCTGGACGGCCACCTGCGCTACGCCGCGGAGCTGTTCGACGCCGCCACCGCCGCGGCGCTCGCCCGCCGGCTGGTGCGCGTGCTGCGTCAGGTCGCGGACGACCCGGACCTGCGCCTCGGCGAGGTCGACGTGCTGCTGGACCCGGCCGAGCACCACCGGCTGGTACGTGAGTGGAACGACACCGCCGCGCCCCTGCCGGACACCACCGTCGTCGCCCTCCTGGCCGACCGGGCGGCGCGCACCCCCGATGCCGTCGCCGTCGCCGACCAGGACGGCGCCCTGACGTACGGGGCGCTGGACACCGCCTCCGGGATGCTCGCCCGCCGGCTGGCCGCCCGCGGCGTCGGCGTGGAGGACGTCGTCGCCGTGGCGCTGCCGCTGGGCGCCCGGCTCGCCGTCGCACTGCTCGGCACGCTCAAGGCCGGCGCCGCCTGCCTGTTCACGGGACCGGACCGGCCGATGCAGGCGCTCGCGCCGCTGCGCGGCAACCGTCCCGGCGCACTGATCTGCACCGCGACCACCGCCGGGCTGCTGCCCGCCGACCACGCGATGACGGTCGTTCCGCTCGGCAACCCCGTCCTGGCCGCGGCCCGTAGCACATACGCGGGACCCGGCCCCGGGGACGAGGCGGGCGCCGGCCTGCCGCGGCCCGGCCACGCGGCGCTGCTGCTGGACTCCACGACGCCGCACGGTGTCCCCGCGGGCATCGTGGTCGAGCACCGCGCGCTGGTCACCCACCTCGCCGACGAAGCCGACGAAGCCGACGAAGCCGGTGGAGACGGCGGAGCCGCGGACGCAGGGCGGGAGGAGGCGGCCCGGCAGGTGACTCTGGACGAACGCGCCCCCGTCGAGGCCGTGGTGACCCCGCTCCTCGCCGCGCTCTGCGCCGGCGAGAGCGTCCTGCTCGGCAAGCCCGACCCGAACGCCGCCCGCCGCGCACTCACCACCCGCGACCTGCTGTGGACACTGGCCGAACTACCCGCCGGCGACCCGTCGTTCGCGGAGGTCACCGTCATCGAGGACGCCGCCGCCTCCGAGGCCGACGCCCGCGAGTGGCGCGCCCGCCACCCGGACGCCGCCCTGGCCACCGGCTATGGCCCGCCCGGCACCGCCGGTCCGTGGCTGCGCCACCGCACCGCCCCCGGCGACCCCCTCCCCGCCGAGACGCCCACCGGCACCCTGCGGCGCAACACCCGCGCCTACGTCCTCGATGACCGGCTCCGCCCGGTCCCGCCTGGTGCGGTCGGCGACCTGTACGTCGCCGGTGCCACCCTCGCCCGCGGCTACCACGGCGGTACCGCGCTCACCGGCGAGTACTTCGTGGCCTGCCCGTACGGCCCGGCGGGGGAGCGGATGCTGCGCACCGGAGAGCGCGCCGTGTGGAGCACCGCGGGCCTGCTGACGGTGCGTGACCGGCGGGCCGGGGCGCACGACGACGCCCTCGCGCAGGCCCGCCGCCCCGAGGGCGGCGGAGATCTCGGCGTGCTGCTCCCGCTGCGCGAAGAGGGCGGCGGCCCGCCGCTGTTCTGCGTGCACTCCGCCACCGGCCTCGCCTGGAGCTACGCGGTGCTCGTGCCGCACCTCCCGCGGGACCGGCCGGTGTACGGGATCCAGGCGCGCGGCCTCGCCGGACCCGAGCCGATGCCCAAGAGCGTCGCCGAGATGGCCGCCGACTACGCCGACGAGATGCGGACCGTCCAGCCCCGGGGCCCGTACCACCTGCTCGGCTGGTCCTTCGGCGGCATGCTCGCACAGGCCGTCGCGGCCCGGCTGGAGGAGCAGGGCGAGCGCGTGGAACTGCTGGCGCTGCTGGACGCGTACCCCGACGGCGGGGCGGGCACCTCCCTGTTCTCCAACGAGGACGCCGCCGGCCGCGCCGCCGCCTCCGCCCCGCAGGGCCGGCTCATCGGCCCCGGCGGCGACGCAGCCGCGGTGCCCTGGGTCAGCGGTCGCCTGCGCGCACGCATGGAGCAGGTCATGCGCAACTCGGCCGGCTTCGCCCCGGAGCACACCCCCCGCCGGACCACCGGCGACCTGCTGCTGTTCGTCGCCACCGAGGACCGTCCGGCGCGGCTCCCCGCCGCCGACGCGGTCGAGAGCTGGAAGCCGTACATCGCCGGGAACGTCGAACCGCACCAGATCGAGGCCGATCACTTCGGAATGCTGAAATCGGCACCCGCGGCGCACATCGGCCGCGTTCTCGCCGAGCGGCTGGGCGATCCGGAACAGGCGCGGGGAAAATGAGCAGGCGCACGGAGGAATACGGGATACGGAATGCGGCAAGCGGAATTCCGTATTTCGGAATGCAATCCGGTCCGGCGCGGCTCCGTTTCCGGCGCACGCCGACATGACGAACCCGTTCGGGTGAAAGGAGCGCGCGAGTGGCCAGGACACCGGAGATTCCCGTACACAATCGCAGGGACGGTCTCGAACCCCTCCCCGAGCTGCGCCGGATGAGCCAGGAGACGCCGCTGCTCGAAACCCCGCGCGACTGGGTCGCGACGGGGCATGCCGAGGTGCGGCAGATCCTCGGCGACGCGGACCGCTTCAGCACCATGCCGCCCGCGGACACCGAGGAGGACCGGCGGCGCCAGATCCAGGAGGGCAACCTCCTGCAGTACGACCCGCCGGACCACACCCGGCTGCGCCAGATGCTCACCCCCGAGTTCACCAACCGGCGGATGCGCAGGCTGGAGCCCTTCATCGAGGAGATCGTCGCCGAGCGCCTCGACGCCCTCGAACGCGCCGGCCGGCCCGCCGACTTCATGCGCCACTTCGCCTGGCCCATCCCCGGGCTCGTCAGTTGCGCCCTGCTCGGCGTGCCCCGCGACGACCAGGCGGAACTGGCCCGCAACCTCGATATCAGCCGCGCCGGCAACCGCAGCCGCGCACAGCAGATGACCGCCGGGAAGGCATACGTCGGGTACATGAGCCAACTCGTCGCGCGCAAGCGCCGCGACCCCGGCGACGACCTCCTCGGCATGCTGATCCGCACGCACGGCGACGAGGTCACCGACACCGAGCTGACCGGCATCGCCACCTCGCTGATGGCCGCCGGCTACGAGAACGTCGCCGGCACGCTCGGCCTCGGGACGATGCTCCTGCTCAGCCATCCCGATCAGCTCGCGCTGCTGCTGGAGAAGCCGGAGCTGATCGACCGGGCGGTGGAGGAGCTGCTGCGGTACGTGTCCGTGATCGCCACCTCCTCGCCGCGCACCGCCCTCACGGACGTGCCCGTCGGCGACGCGGTGATCAAGAAGGGGGACGTCGTGGTCTGCTCCCTGCTCGCGGTCAACCGGGCGGCCGGGGACGGCGCCGCCCACGACGGATTCGACCTCACCCGCGAGGCCACCTCGCACCTGGCCTTCGGCCACGGTATCCACTACTGCCTCGGCGCCCCGCTCACCCGCGTACAGCTCAGGATCGCCCTCCCGCGGCTGCTGCGCCGCTTTCCCGGGCTGCGCCTGGCCGTGCCGCCCGAAGAACTGCGCTACCGGAGCCTCGCGCCCAACTACGGCGTCGAAGCGCTGCCCGTCGCCTGGTAGGGGGATCCATGCCACGCCGCACCGGGCCCGCGCCCGTCTACACCCGCAGAACGCGCTTCGACCCCGCCGCCGAGCTGCGCCGGATCGCCGCCGAACGGCCCGTCACCAGGGTCGACGTCGGCCCCGGTGACAGCGAGGAGTACGTCTGGCTGGTCACCGGATACGAGGCGGTGCGCCAGGTTCTCGGCGACCACGTCCGGTTCTCCACCCGCCGCCGGTTCGGCCGCGCGGCGCGCACGGACGGGCCGTCCCCCGGCGACTACCGACCGGACGACATGATCGGGCAGCTCATGGACTACGACCCGCCGGAGCACACCCGCCTCAGGAAGATGCTCACCCCGGAGTTCACCGTCCGCCGGATCCGCCGCCTCCGCCCGCGGATCGAGGAGATCGTCGAAGACCGGCTCGACGCCGTGGAGCGCGCCGGACCGCCCGCCGACCTCGTCGGGCAGTTCGCCGGCCCCGTCTCCGGCGCGGTGCTCTGCGAGCTGATCGGCGTTCCCCGGGACGACCGCGAGGCGTTCGTGCGCCGCGCCCGTCACCACCTCGACCAGGGCCGCGGCCGGCAGACGCGGGCCGCCGCCGGCGCCGCCTTCTCGCGCTACCTCGCCGCCCTGATCGCCGGGCAGCGCCGGGACCCCGACGACGGCTTCCTCGGCATGCTCGTACGCGACCACGGGTCCGACGTCACGGACAAGGAACTCCGCGGCGTCTGCGTCCTGCTGATGCTCGCCGGCCTCGACAACGTCTCCGGGATGCTGAGCCTCGGCACCCTCGTGCTGCTCGAACACCCCGGCCGGCTCGCGGAGATCCGCGCGGACCCCGGGGCGATGGACCGCACCCTCGACGAACTGCTGCGCTACCTGACCGTGCCGCACGCGCCCACGCCCCGCACCGCCCTGGAGGACGTCACCGTCGGCGGACAACTCGTCAGGGCGGGCGAACACGTGGTCGTCTCGCTGCCGATGGCCAACCGCGACCCGGCGCTCACCGCGTCCCCCGACCGCTTCGACCCGGCCCGCGCGCCTTCGGCCCACCTCGCCTTCGGCCACGGCATCCACCACTGCCTGGGCGCCGCGCTCGCCCGCATGGAACTCGGCATCGGCTACTCGGCGCTGCTGAGCCGCTTCCCGCACCTGCGCCTTGCCGCGCCGCCTGCGGAAGTGCCGTTCCGGCTGCACATGACCGCCTACGGCCTGGAGCGGCTGCCGGTCGCCTGGTGACCGGCAGCCGGGAGGGGAGAGACGACGATGGAGGTACGGGTCGACCGCGACAGGTGCGTGGGGTCGGGGCTGTGCATGATGCATGTGCCCGCCGTCTTCGACCAGTCCGAGGACGACGGCAAGGTGCTGCTCACCACCGCGCGCCCCGACGCCGGGCTCGCGCGGTCCGTACGCGCCGCCGGGGGACGGTGCCCCGGGCGGGCCATCTCCGTGCATGGCGGCACCGGCGGGACCGGCGGGACCGGTGGAAAAGGAAGCCCGGACAGCTCCGGAAGTGCCCGGCAGTGAGGCGCGTACACCGGTTGCGGTATGCGTCCCCTGAAGTTCTCCTGAAGATAATGCGCGCCCCCGCGGCCCGCTGAACACCGCCTACAGAACTTCCTTCATGGAATTCTCATCAAAGCCGCCGCCGGCGGCCTTCGCCGGCGGCGTTCTGTATCCGCGCTGTGACCGGTGCTCACGTAGAACTTGGCCCATGTTCACCACACGCAAACGCGCATTCGCGCAGACCCTGCTCGCCTCGTCCGCGCTCGTCGTGAGTGTCGTGCTGGCGGGGTGCTCCGACGATTCCGAGGCCGCCTCCTCCGACGGCGGCACATCCGCCTCCGAGGGCAGCCCTTTCGACCAGGCGGTCGAGTACGCGCAGTGCATGCGTGACAACGGGGTGCCGGAGTTCAAGGACCCGGTGCAGGACACCGGCGGCGTCATGTTCAACAACCAGGGCGGGTTCGACCCGGAGTCCGCCGACTTCAAGGCCGCCGAGGAGGCATGCCGGGACAAGCAGCCGCAGCGCCAGGGAGGTCCCAACGGCGGTGAGCCGCTGGACTCCGAGAAGGTGGCGGAGTGGGCCGAGTGCATCCGCCAGAACGGGTTGCCCGACTTCCCCGATCCGGAGATCGAGGGCAACAGCATGCTCCTGGACATCGGTGCCGCCGACCCGACGGCGTTCGAGCCGGCCCGGCAGGCGTGCCAGGACAAGTACCCCGGCGGCGGCATGCGGATCGGCGGGGGCCCGCAGTGACGAGCCGTGAGGAGACGGAGGAGTTGAACCTGGGGGAGAGGCCGCCGGGCGCGCTGGAAGTCCGCTCGGCCGGGCCGCTCACCTCGGCCGCAGGCTCCGAGGCGGACGGGCCCGGCGGTGAACTCGCCACCACCGCCGCCCCGCCGGCCGGCGGCGACGACGCGCCGGGTGGCCCCGAGCCGGCGCGCAGGAGCCGCACGCTGCGGATGGCGCTGATCGTGGTGATCGCGATAGGCGTCGCCGCGGCGGCGGGCCTCGCCGCCACGGGCGTGCTCGGCGGCGATGACTCCGAGGAGCCCGCCGCCGGCCCGTCGGGACCGGCCGCGACGGCCCAGGTGGAACGGACGACGCTCACCAGCAGCGAGACGGTGGAGGGCACCCTCGGCTACGGCGACGTGTCCACGGTGCAGGCCGTCGGCCCGGCGGCGGGCGGCACGGATCCCGCCGCCGAGGCCGGTGCCGGCCAGCCGGCCCCAGGCGCCGGGTCCGCGGCCGGCACAGCCGCGGACACCGGTGCCGGGATCGTCACCTGGACGCCCGACGAGGGCTCCACGATCACACGCGGCGAAACCGTGTACAGCGTGGACGGCGAGAAGGTCCCGCTGTTCTACGGCGACACCCCGCTGTACCGCACGCTGTCGGAGGGCAGCGAAGGCGACGACGTCGCACTGCTCGAAACGAACCTCGCCAAGCTCGGCTACACCGGGTTCACCGTCGATGAGACGTACAGCTCGGGCACCGCGGACGCGGTGTCCGCCTGGCAGGAGGACATGGGCCGGGAGGAGACCGGCGTCGTCGAGGCCGGCGACGCCGTGACCGCTCGGAGCGCCCGGCGCGTCGCCGCGCTGCAGACCTGGGCGGGCGCCAAGGCCGAGGGGCCGGTCCTGGACTGGACCGGCACCGACCGGGTCGTCTCCGTCGAGCTGGACGCGCAGTTCGAGGACCTCGTACGCGTCGGCACCAAGGCCGAGATCGAACTGCCCAACGGCGCCACCGTGGACGGCGAGGTGACCGACATCGGCACCCCGCCCGCCGCCACCGATACGGGCTCGGCCGGCGCCGGCTCCGGGGGCGAGGAGGACCAGGAGTCCACGCTGCCCCTGAAGCTGGCGGTCGGCGAGCAGGACGAGCTCGGCCGCTACCAGGCCGCGCCGGTGGACGTGGTGCTCAAGGCGGACACCCGCGAGAACGTCCTCGCCGTACCGGTGAACGCGCTCGTCGCCCGGCAGGGCGGCGGCTACGCGGTGCAGAAGGTGACCGCGGGCGGAAACACCGAGTCCGTGCCCGTCGAGCTGGGCATGTTCGCCGACGGGCTGGTCGAGGTCACCGGCGACGGCATCGAAGAGGGCATGTCCGTGGGGGTTCCGACGTGACCGTCCTGTCCCCTCCGGTGGTCGAGCTGACCGCGGTCACCAAGACCTACGGGGACGTCGCCGCGCTCCGCTCCGCCGACGTCGTCATCCGGCGCGGTGAACTGCTGGCCGTCGTCGGCCCGTCCGGGTCGGGCAAGTCCACCATGCTCAACATCATGGGGACGCTCGACCGGCCCACCGCGGGCACCGTCCGCATCGACGGCCACGACATCGCCGAGCTGACCGACCGCGAGCTGTCCGCACTGCGTGCGGGCACCATCGGCTTCGTCTTCCAGCAGTTCCACCTCGCCCCCGGCGTCCCCGCGCTGGACAACGTCTCCGACGGGCTGCTCTACAGCGGCAGGACCCGCGCGGAACGGCGCCGTCTCGCCGAGCGAGCCATGCGCCGCGTCGGCCTGGGCCACCGTCTCTACCACGAGCCGCACCAGCTCTCCGGCGGCGAGAAGCAGCGGGTCGCCATCGCCCGTGCGGTCCTCGGCGACCCGCCCCTGCTGCTCGCCGACGAGCCCACCGGCGCGCTCGACTCCCGCTCCGGGGCGGTCGTGATGGAGCTGCTGCACCAGCTCCACGAGGCCGGCACCACCGTCGTCGTCATCACCCACGACCGCGACATCGCCGCCTCCCTGCCGCGCGAAGTCCGCCTCAAGGACGGCAGCATCGAGCACGACTCCGCCCCGCCGGCCGCCCTGCCGGCGGCCCGGTTCCCCCGGGAGGCCGCCCGATGACCGCGCCGCACGCGACGGCGGAGATCAACCGTGTGCGGCCGTCCGTACCGCCGCCCACCCCGCCGAGGCCCGCGCGGATGACCCCGGCGGACATGCTGCGGGTCGGAGGCTCGGGGCTGCGCTCACGGCCCATGCGGGTGTTCCTCTCCGCGCTCGGCATCGCCATCGGCATCGCCGCGATGATCGGCGTCGTCGGCATCTCCACCTCCTCCACCGAGGACCTGGACCGCCGGCTGAACGCGCTGCGCACCAACCTGCTCACCGTCACTCCCGGGCAGTCGTTCACGGGCTCCGAGGCCAGCCTGCCGGAGGAGTCCGTGGCCATGATCGGGGCCATCCCGGAGGTCGAGAACGTCTCCGCCGTCGGGCGGGTCGACGCGAACGTCTTCCGCAACGACCGGATCCCCGAGGAACAGACCGGCGGTCTGAGCGTCAGCGCGGCCCGCACCGACCTGCCGGAGTCCGTCGGGCTGCAGATCACCGACGGCCGCTGGCTCAACGCGGCGACCAGCCGCTACCCCGCGGTGGTCCTGGGTCCCAAGGCCGCCGAGCAGCTCGGGATCTACGAGGCGGGCCCCGACTCGCAGGTGTGGCTGGGCGGCGGGTGGTTCACCGTCGTGGGTCTCACCGCGTACAACGAGTTGGTGCCCGAGCTGGACTCGGCCGCGCTGATCGGCTGGGAGGCCGCCGAGGACGAACTGGGCTTCGCCGGCACCCCGACGACGATCTACACCCGCAGCGAGGAGTCCGCCGTCGCGGACGTGCAGTCCGTCCTCGGCGCCACCGCGAACCCGGAGAACCCCAACCAGGCCACGGTCTCGCGTCCTTCCGACGCCCTGGCGGCGAAGGAAGCCACCGACGAGACGCTCAGCGGCCTGCTGCTGGGACTGGGCGGTGTGGCGCTGATCGTCGGCGGCGTGGGCGTGGCCAACACCATGGTCATCTCTGTTCTCGAACGCCGCTCCGAGATCGGCCTGCGCCGCTCGCTGGGCGCCACTCGCGGGCAGATCCGCAGTCAGTTCCTCTGCGAGGCCCTGCTGTTGTCCGCGCTCGGCGGCCTCGGCGGCGTGGTGCTGGGCATCGGCGTGACTGTCGGCTACGCCACGTCCCAGGACTGGGCGACGGTGGTGCCGGTATGGGCGATGGCCGGCGGCATCGGCGCGACGCTCCTCATCGGCGGACTCGCCGGCTTCTACCCGGCTGTGCGTGCCGCCCGGCTGCCTCCCACCGAGGCGCTGGCCACCACCTGACGTGCCGGTGTACCGGGCCGGGGAGCCGGCCCGGTACACCGGCACGCGGACCGCGGTGCCCCCGCCGTTCCCCCGAGCGGCGAGGGCTCCGCTTCCGGCCGTACGCCGCACGGGCCGCGTCCCGGCCGGGCAGCGCTGTGACCTCGGCTGTTACCAGGGGCTTACGCGGTCTCGGGCACTCTGGCGGCATGCGTGTGCTGATCGTGGAGGATCACCGGGAGCTGGCCGAGACCGTCGCCACCGGCCTGCGCGAGGACGGCATGGACGCGGACCTCGCGTACGACGGTCAGGACGCCGTGGACCGGGCCACGACCCACGAGTACGACGTGATCGTGCTGGACCGGGACCTGCCCCGGCTGCACGGAGACGAGGTCTGCCGCACCCTGACCAGGCACGGCAGCCGCACCCGGGTGCTGATGCTCACCGCGTCCACGACCGTCGCCGACCGCGTCGACGGCCTCGGTCTCGGCGCCGACGACTACCTGACCAAGCCCTTCGCGTTCGCCGAGCTGATCGCCCGGATCCGGGCGCTCGGGCGCCGCCCGTCGAACGCCGTACCGCCGGTGCTCACCCGCGGCGACCTGACCCTCGTCCCCGCGCAGCATCTGGCCAGCCGGGGCGGGCGCCGGCTCGACCTGTCGCGCAAGGAACTCGCGGTGCTGGAGCTGCTGCTCTCCGCCCAGGGCGCGGTGGTCTCCGCGGAAGAGCTTCTCGAACGGGCCTGGGACGGCACCGTGGACCCGTTCACGAACGCCGTGAAGGTCACCGTCAGCAGGCTGCGCCGCAAGCTCGGCGACCCGCCGGTGATCGAGACGGTCCCCCATGCCGGATACCGCATCTGAGCCCGCCCGCCGGGCCGGCAGCCGGCTGCGCTGGACCGTCCGGCTCCGGCTGACGCTGCTGTACGGCGCGCTGTTCCTGGTCTCGGGCGTCGCACTGCTCGCCATCACGTACGTGCTCGTCACCCGCGGCAACGCCACCAAGGGAATGCTCATCACGTTCGACTCGCCCGAGAGCGGCCCGCAGCGGGGTCCGGACATCCGGCATCTGGCCACCGAGCGCCACGAGGCCGCGCTGCAGGCCCTGCTCGCGCAGTCCGGCATCGCGCTCGCCCTGATGACCGCCGTGTCCGTCGCCCTGGGCTGGGTGATGGCCGGGCGGGTGCTGCGGCCGGTACGGATCATGGCGGGCCGGGCCCGGCGGATCTCCGAGCACAATCTGCACGCGCGGCTGGCCATAGCGGGCCCCGACGACGAGCTGAAGGAACTCGGGGACACCTTCGACGGGCTGCTGTCCCGGCTGGACGCCGCGTTCGAGGCACAGCGCCGGTTCGTCGCCAACGCCTCCCACGAGCTGCGCACGCCGCTGACCCTGCAACGCGCGATGGTCGAGGTGGCGCTCTCCCGCCCCGGGGCGGACGCGGCGTCGCTGCGTGCCGTGTGCGAGCGCGTCGTCGCGGCGGGGGAGGAGCAGGAGCGGCTGATCGAGGCGCTGCTGACGCTGGCGGGCAGCCAGAGCGGGCTGGTGGCCGCCGAGCCCCTCGACCTCGCCCGGGTCGTTCGCAAGGTGCTGCACGACCGCACCCGTACCGTGCCCCCCGAGCTGGACCTGCACTCCTCGCTGCGCCCCGCGCCCGCCTCGGGCGACGAACGGCTCATCGCACGGCTCGCGGGCAACCTGGTGGAGAACGCGCTGCGTTACACCCCGGCCGGAGGCTGGATACGGGTGGCCACCGACGTCAAGGACACGGGCTATCCGATACTGCGGGTGGTCAACAGCGGCCCGCGGATCCCCGCGGAGCGCATCCCCGACCTGTACGAGCCGTTCCAGCGCCTGCAGCCGCGGGCGTCCGGCGGCGGCCACGGCCTGGGGCTGTCCATCGTCGGCGCCGTCGCCGCCGCGCACCGCGCCCAGGTGACCACGGTGCCGGGGCCGGAAGGCGGGCTCGCGGTTACGGTGGAGTTCCCGCCGCCGGACCCCGCCGACCGGTGAACGGGCCGGGGAGCCGGCCGGTCAGCTCGCGCCGATCATCTCCGCCTCGCCGCCGAGCTGCTTGACCTTGCCGTGGTCCGGTACGTGCGCCGCGTTCTGCACGGCGTAGTACTCCCGTACGCCCAGCGGCTCCTTCTCCTTGACGTACAGGCCGGTGGCGTCGCCCGGGACGATGTGGAAGCCCGGCCGGGTCGCGAAGTCCACCCGCGCGTCGTAGGAGTTGAAGACGGCCAGCGCGCCGCCGTCGGCCGTGCGCAGGGCGTAGACGTCCGGGAAGGCGGGCTTGTACGCGTCGTCCCACTTGCGGTTCTCGGACTCGAACTCGGTCTCGAAGTAGCCGTCGTGCCCGGGATTGATCCAGTCCCGGCGGGTGGTGTGATCCTTGACCATGTTCTTGCGCACCTCGCTCTCCGCGAGGAGCCTGCCGTCCTTCTTGCCACCCGAGATGTAGAGGTCGTTGACCGCGTCGTCGAGGCTGTCGAGCGCGGTGCCGCCCACCTCGGCGTCGGCGGGCAGCACGGTGGGCAGGCCGCCGTCGCCGCGGGCGACCTCGGGGACCCGGCCCTGGATGCCGACGGACGCGACGTTCTTCCAGGTGCCGCCGGCGGCGCGCTCGAAGACCAGCAGACTGCGATCGCCCTCGTCGTAACCGGGGCCTTCCACCGGGGCGTCGACCATGTACCAGTCTCCGCGGGCGGGGATGTAGTACCGGGCCTGGTCCGCGCGGTAGCGAAACGGTTTTTTGTAGAGCGTCCGGTACTTCTTGTCGTACGTCGGGAACTGCCGGTACTGCGCCTGGCTCTGCTGGTACAGCGCGCCGCCCTCGACCTCGCCGAGCGCCTTGCGGTCCAGGGCGGCGTTGGCAGCGTTGTTGGTCTCCACGTAGTGCTCCAGAACCTTGCGGGCCTGGCTCTCGCTGATCACGGGACTGGGCCCCGTCTTCTCGTCGCCGGAGCCGCCGGCGTCGTCTTCCGAGCCGCCGCTGCACGCCGTGGCCAGCAGGAGCGCGGCCAGACCTGTGGCGGCGGATATGGCGGTCTTCTTCGTGCCCATGGGCGCAAACCCCCCGGTGCGGTCAAGATCAGTGGTCGGGGGCGAGTCTAAGCAGCGCCCCGGCGCCGCCCGCGCCCTACCCCCGCACGCCGCGGTGGGGTGAACGCCGTCGCGGACGGCGTGGCGCGTGGCTAGGGTGAGGACCATGCGAACCGGATTCGTTGACACTGACGGGCCCGTGGCCCTCCTCCCGTCCGATGCGCGAGACGACCTGCCATCGAGACGAGAGGAGACGACGTCGTGACGTCGTTGTTCAGCCACCAACAGATCCAGTACTTCCGCGCCTTCGGGTACGTGGTGCTGCGCGGCCTGCTCACGCGCGAGGAGACCGACCGGCTCACCGCCGAGGTGACCGACGGTCTCACCGACGCCTACGGCGGCCTCGGCACCGACCCGTACGACGAGGGCGGCATCCCCGGCGACTACCTGCCGCTGGCCGCCGACCGGACGCCCTTCAGCCAGTCGCTGATCGCCGACGACCCTCGGCTGTTCCAGGGCTCCGCCGAGCTGTGCGGGCGGATGACCGTGCCCGCGGTGCCGAGCGCGGTGTGTTTCACCGGCAACTCCGGCTGGCACACCGATATCGGCCCGGACGTGCCCGGGGTGACGTTCCTGGTCCACCTGGAGCCCCGGACGGAGCGGACCGGTGCACTGCGGGTGCTGCCGGGATCGCACGACCCTGCGTACGCCCGGAGGCTCGCCGTGTACCGGGGCCTCGACCCCGCCAACCAGGGATTCCCCGGCTGGCCGATGCCCGAGACCGTGCTGCCCACGGAGCCGGGCGACGTGCTGGCCTTCGACGTCCACCTGCTGCACCGCTCCGTGGGCGGCGGGCGGCGGCTGGCGTGGCGCACCGAGTATCTGGGGTGGCCCGGACTCGGCGACGCCGAGGGCATGCGCCTGGTGGGGGAGTTGCTCGCCGAGGACGCGTACGAGAACGCGGGGTTCGACCGGGGGCGGTGGCCGGAGTGGGACGAGTGGGCGGCCGGGGCCGCCGGGATCGCCTCGCGGCGGACGGCGCTCGACCGGCTGCGCCTGCTGGGCGTCGTCCCCGAGGCCCCCACCCTCGCCGAGGACCGGGGCGGGCACTGACGCAGCACGCGACGAAGCCGTGGCCCCCGCCCGCTCGGGCGGGGGCCACGGCCCTTCTGCCGGGGCTGAGCCGCGGGCCCCGGAGGGCCCTGCGGCGACGGCTACCAGCGGTACCAGCGTGAGCGCCGGCCACCGCCCGTGGGCGTGGCGCGCATCACGAATCCCAGCAGCCACACGACGAGCACGGCTACCGCGATCCACCACAGGGCCTTGACCGCGAAGCCCGCTCCGAACAGAAGCAGGGCCAGCAGAAGTACCAGCAAGATGGGGAGCATCTTGTCACCTCCGCACGACGAGTCCCCCGTCCGCGCCGGACTACACGCCGCCGACCGCCCTCAACTGCTGCGCGCCCGGGTGTCCGGTTGCGCGGGCAGTGGAAGGAACGCGGGTGCCCGCGGCGGAAGGATCACGCACGCACGGCCGGCAGCCGCTCCTCCGCCGCGGCGAGGATCTCGGTCACGCGCAGCCCGAGGCGAACGTCGCGGGGGTCGGGCCGGCCGCTCCCGGCCGCCTCCAGCAGCGCGTCCACGGCCCGCACGAACGCGGGCACGGGACCGTCGTCGTCCCGCTCCGGCGCGGTCTGCACGCCCGGAGCGCCGTGAAGTTGCACGGTGACCCCGGACGCCTGCGGCGGGATGGTGTGGCTGAGGGTGCATGTGCTGGAGGCACCGGAGGCGTGCCGCAGCGCGAGGTGCACGGTGTCGCCCGGGCCGCGTGCGGAGGTGACGGCACCGGGAGCCGCCGGATCCACGTCCCCGAGAACCGGCAGCAGCATCGACAGGGCGTGCGGCCCGACGTCCCACAGCGCGCCCTTGTCGCCGCGCCAGGGCGACGCCGCGTACGGGCTGTCCGCTCCGGCGAAGACGGGCGAGAGCCAGTCGGCGCGGCCCAGCAGCCAGCCCTCCTCGCCCGCCCGGTCGGCCAGCCAGCGGCCGGTCTCCTCGCGGAACCGCAGCGTGAAGAAGACCACCGACGCCACCCCGGCGCGCTCCACCGCGGCCACCACCCGCGCGGCGGCGGCCACGTCGGTGGCGACGGGCTTGTCCAGCAGCAGATGGCAGCCCGCCGCGGCGGCCCGCTCCGCGAGCGGCGCCTGCACGTCGGGCGGCAGCGCGACGGCGACCGCGTCGCAGTCGGCGAAGAGGGCGTCCACGTCGTGGTAGGCGCGGGTGGAGAACCGGTCGGCGAGCGCGCGGGCCGCCTCGGGACGCCGGCCCCACACGCCGGCGATCTCCGCCCGCGGGTGTGCCTGGAGTCCGGGGCCGTGCGCACGCTCCGCCCAGGGGCCGGTGCCGAGGAGTCCGAATCGCATGCGCCGAGTCTACGATCACCCGTACGCCGCAGGCCGGGCGGCCCGTGTTCCCGACGTGCGGGTACGGAACCGGCGGCGCCGCCCCCGTCGTCGCGCACCCGCGGTCACTTGTCCGGGCGCGCCCGGCTGGGCTGCACGCGCTTCGGCTCGCCGGCCATCTTCGGATGGTCCGGCGGGTAGGGCATGTCGCCCTGGCCGTGGTCCCGCTCCTGGCGCTCCGACAGCTCCAGCAGCGAGGTGATGTCGAAGGCGTGGTCGTCCATGTCCGCGTGCACGTCGCCGACCTCGGCGAAGCGTTTCGGCATGGTGACCAGATCGAAGTCGTCCGGCTCGGCGTCGTCCACCTCCTCCCAGCGCAGCGGTGCGGAGACGGGCGCGTGCGGGTGCGGCCGTACGGAGTAGGCGGAGGCGATGGTGCGGTCGCGGGCCATCTGGTTGTAGTCGACGAAGACTTTCTCGCCGCGCTCCTCCTTCCACCACGCGGTGGTGACCTGCTCCGGCATCCGCCGCTCCAGCTCCCGCCCGGCCGCTATCACCGCGCGGCGCACCTGCACGAACGTCCAGCGCGGCGCGATCGGCACGAACAGGTGCATCCCCCGGCCGCCGGAGGTCTTCGGCCAGCCGGTGAGCCCGTGTTCGCCGAGGACGGCGCGCATCTCGTGCGCGGCGCGCACGGCGTCGGCGTAGTCCGTGCCGGGCTGCGGGTCGAGGTCGATGCGCAGTTCGTCGGGGTGCTCGGTGTCACCGCGCCGCACGGGCCACGGGTGGAACGTCAGCGTGCCGTACTGGGCCGCCCAGACGACCGCCGCCGGCTCGGTGGGGCACATCTCGTCCGCGTGCCGCCCGCTGGGGAAGTTGATGCGGGCGGTGGGGATCCAGTCGGGGGTGTTCTTCGGCGCCCGCTTCTGGAAGAAGGACTCGCCGCCTGTCCCCTCGGGGTAGCGCTCCAGGGTCGTCGGCCGGTCGCGCAGCGCCCGTACGATACCGTCGCCGACGGCGATGTAATACCGCGCGAGGTCGAGCTTCGTGTAGCCCTTCGCCGGGAAGAAGACCCGGTCCGGGCTGGACAGCCGCACGGTTCTGTCGCCCGCCTGGAGCTGAATCGCTGCACCCATGTGCGCAACGGTAAGGCGGA
Source organism: Streptomyces sp. CNQ329 (assembly GCF_000482585.1). NCBI lineage: Bacteria > Bacillati > Actinomycetota > Actinomycetes > Kitasatosporales > Streptomycetaceae > Streptomyces > Streptomyces sp. CNQ329. The sequence goes on from NZ_AXVU01000035.1 coordinate 26,038, forward strand.
TGTCCGAATCCCGCCTTACCGTTGCGCACATGGATCTGCCGGTGATGCCCCCCGTGAAGCCGATGCTCGCCAAGCCGCAGAAGAAGCTGCCGCCCGGGATGCTCTATGAGGCGAAGTGGGACGGCTTCCGCGCCATCGTCTTCCGCGACGGCTCCGGCGACGACGCCGTCGAGATCGGCAGCCGCACCGGCAAGCCGCTCACGCGCTACTTCCCCGAGCTGGTCGAGGCGCTGAAGGCCAACCTGCCCGAGAGGTGCGTCGTGGACGGCGAGATCGTCATCGTCCGCGGCGACCGGCTGGACTTCGACGCCCTCACCGAGCGGATCCACCCGGCCGAGTCGCGGGTGCGGATGCTCTCCGAGCAGACGCCGGCGAGCTTCGTCGCCTTCGACCTGCTCGCGCTCGGCGACGACTCACTGCTGGACACCCCGCAGTCCGAACGGCGGGCGGCCCTGCTGCGGGCGCTGGCCGACGCCGGGCCGCCGGTGCACATCGCGCCGGCGACGACGGATATGGCGGTCGCCGAGGAGTGGTTCGAGCAGTACGAGGGCGCCGGGCTCGACGGGATCATCGCCAAGCCGGCCGATCTGCCGTACCGGCAGAACGAGCGGGTGCTCGTCAAGGTCAAACACGAGCGCACGGCCGACGTGGTGCTCGCGGGCTTCCGCTGGCACAAGTCGGGGCCCGTGGTCGGGTCCCTGCTCCTCGGCCTCAACGACGACAAAGGCGTGCTGCAGCACGTGGGGGTGTGCGCGGCGTTCTCGATGAAGCGGCGGGCCGAGCTGGTCGAGGAGCTGGCACCGCTGCGGATGGACACGCCCGAGGAGCAGGCGACCCACCCGTGGGCCGACTGGGCGAAGGAGGAGGCGCACGAGTCGGCGCGGCTGCCGGGGGCGCCGAGCCGGTGGAGCGGGCAGAAGGATTTGTCGTGGGTGCCGCTGCGACCGGAGCGGGTGCTGGAGGTGGCGTACGACCACATGGAAAACGGGGCCCGCTTCCGGCACACGGCGCAGTTCCGCCGCTGGCGTCCCGACCGCACGCCGGAGAGCTGCACCTACGAGCAGTTGGAGGAGCCGGTGACGTACGACCTGCACGAGGTGCTGGGCACCCGGCCGCACCGGTGAGCGGCCCGTACCCCGGCGGCTGAACGAGCCGTCCTGGCCGGCGCCGCCGACCGGGCCCGCGTCAGCACCGGGGCGTCGTGACGGACGAAGGGTACGCGGCAGTGCGCCGCGGCGGAGGGTTGGGGAGCGTCCGCCGGGTCACCAGGACCGCGAGCGTCCGCCCGGGGCCGAAGCCGCGGGGCCCGGTCCTTCCGCGGTGCCTCAGCTCTGCGCGGTCTTGGCGAACTCCGTCAGGAACGCCTCGCTGAACGCCTTCAGGTCGCCCGGCTTGCGGCTGGTGATCAGCGTGTTGGGTCCGTCGCCGCAGATCTGGACCTGTTCGTCGACCCAGGTGCCGCCGGCGTTGCGGATGTCCGTCTGCAGGCTGGGCCACGAGGTGAGCGTCCGCCCGCGGACGACGTCCGCCTCCACCAGCAGCCACAGCGCGTGACAGATCGCCGCGACCGGCTTGCCCGCCTCGAAGAACTGCCTGGCGAAGGAGACGGCGCCCGGGTCCATCCGCAGGAAGTCGGGGTTGGCGACCCCGCCCGGCAGCACGAGCGCGTCGTACTCGTCGGTCGTGGCGTCGGCGACCGCCTGGTCCACCTCGAAGGTGTCCGCCTTGTCCAGGTGATCGAACGCCTGTACCCGCCCTGGCCGGGTGGAGACCAGCCGGGGGGTGTGGCCGGACTCCACCACGGCCTGCCACGGCTCGGTCAGCTCGACCTGTTCCACGCCCTCGGGGGCGACGAGAAACGCGATACGCATACGCGCACGTCCTTTCGACGATCATGGTGTTCACCGCTCACGGTGCGTTCTGCCGATGATCACCTCCGATGTCCTTCCCGGAGGGCGACCCGCGGGTACCCGGCGCGTCGTGATCCGACACACCGCGCGTCGCCGGCCGGGGCATCCGAGGTCGCACGGGGGCGCCCCACCCGGCGCGTCGTGGACCGGGGCAGCCGCGGGCCGCGAAAATGGGCGCATGGGAGCCACGCTGCCGACGGTCATGCGGGCCTGGGCCGTCACCGCGAAAGGCCGGCTGGAGCCGGTGGAGCTGCCGGTGCCGGAGCCCGGGCCCGACGACCTGCTGGTCCGGGTGGAGGCGTGTGCGGTCTGCCGTACGGACCTGCACGTACGCGACCACGACCTGCCGCCGCACAAGACGCCGGTCGTCCCCGGCCACGAGGCGGTCGGGGAAGTCGTCGCGGCCGGCGCCGCCGCCGAGCGGCGCATCGGCTCCCGCGTCGGCATCCCCTGGCTGCGCCACACCTGCGGCCACTGCCGGTGGTGTGAGCGGGGCCAGGAGAATCTGTGCCCCCACTCGCGCTACACCGGATGGGACGAGGACGGCGGCTACGCCGAGTACGCCGTCGTGCCCGCTCCGTACGCGTACGCGCTGCCCAAGGAGCCCGCCGCCGAGGACCTGGCGCCGCTGCTGTGCGCGGGGATCATCGGCTACCGCGCGCTGCGGCTGGCGGAGCTGCCGGCCGGCGGCAGGCTCGGGCTCTACGGCTTCGGCGGGTCCGCGCACCTGACCGCCCAGCTCGCCGTCGCGCAGGGCGCCGAGGTGCATGTGCGCACCCGCTCCCGGGCGGCGCAGCGGCTCGCGCTGGAGCTGGGAGCCGCGACGGCGGCGGGGGCCGACGAGCCGGCGTCGGAGCCGTTCGACGCGGCGGTGCTGTTCGCTCCCGTCGGCGCGCTGGTGCCGGTCGCGCTGGCGGCGCTGGACGCCGGCGGCACGCTCAGCGTGGCGGGCATCCACCTCAGCGCCATCCCCGAGCTGGACTACGAGCGGCACCTGTTCCGCGAGCGCGTGCTGCGCAGCGTCACCGCCAACACCCGCGCCGACGGCCGTGAGTTCCTGGCCGCCGCCGACGCCCACGGCGTGCGCGCGACGGTCACCCCGTACCCGTTCGACCGCGCGGACGAGGCCCTCGACGACCTCGCGGCGGACCGGGTCAGGGGAGCGGCGGTGCTGCGCATGCCGGCCGGCGGAACGCCCCCGGCCTGAGGGCCGCCGCGGCTGCGGCCGGTACGGATACGGGTACGGCGTGCCGGGCGCGTGGTGCCGCGGTCAGCCGCGCGGCACGTACACCACCCACACCTGCCCCTCGGCCAGCGGCATCGGCTCGCCGTCCGGCGTCGTGAACACCGTGCGGTCCGCCTCCGTCGGCCGGTCCCACTCCGCGGCGTACGCCCGGCCGTCGCGCAGCACCGTGGCCTCGCCGGAGCCGACGGTCTCGGTGAAGGGAGAGTTGTTGCCCCACCGGTCGCCGAACCCGCCCTGGCGGATCACCGTCTCCTGGAGCACCACCGTCGGCGGTGCGAGCCGCTCGCCGCCGCTGATCGCCGGCGTGCCGTCCATGGAGACCTGCCAACCGCGGCTCTCGGCCGACCAGTCGAAGGTGAAGGTGGCGGCGGGCATGTCCACGGTGCGCCGGCCGGTCTTCCGGCCGCCGGCCGGGGCCTCACCGGTCTCGTACAGCGACGCGGCGTCCATGTCCGTGAGTTCGGGGGCGGCGTCCGTGACGCGCTCGGGACGCAGATAGAGGTTGTGCGGGAGGGGCCGGTCGGTGCCGCGGAAGTACGCGCCGGGCAGTTGCTCGGGCGGCACCGGGCGCAGCGGGGCGCGGTTGATGGACGGCTTGAGCTTGGACTGCGCACCGGAGTACGCGAGGACGGGGTCGTCGTACTGCGCCAGCAGCTCCAGGTCCGTCTCGCGGGCACTGCGCACCGGCCCGACGACGTCGGGCAGGCCCGAGGCGTAGACGGCGAGGAAGCGGCTGAGGCCGGCCTCGACCCGCTCCACGTGCACGACGTCGGCCTGCTCCAGGCCGGTGTGCGGCCGGGCGGGCGCCGCGTTGTCCAGCTTCACGCCCAGCACCGGGCCCTCGCGCGCGGGTGGCTCGTCGCTGAGGGTGGGGGAGGGGGAGGGAGGCGCGGACGGGGAGGCGGGGGAGGAGTGGGTCCGGGACCGGTGGTCCGGCTCGTCTGAGCCGTCGGGCGACCGGGCGAGGAGCAGTGCCGCGACGGCGACCGCGGGCACCATGAGCGCCGCCCCCGCGGCCGCGTGCTTTCTGTTCAACGAACCCCCCACTCGGCGTACTACCGATGACCTACCCGCCGCCGCGGCCGTCCACCGCGGCCGGGTCTAGCGCAGGAGCTGATCGGCGACCACGAACGCGAAGCCGGCGGCCAGCACCGCCATCGCGACCCGGGTGCGGCCCGCGCGGCTGAGCATGATCGCTGTGCCGGAGAGGATGAGCGCGCCGCCGTAGAGCGCAAAAGTCAGCAGCGACGGCTCCCGGCGGAAGCGCACCACCATGGCGACCCCGACGGCCACCATCACCCCGGCGGAGGTCAGGGCCCGGACCCGGCGTGCCTGACGCGGGGTCAGCCGGGGCGGCGGCGGTTCGTCCTCCTCCTCGCCGTCGAGCGGATCGGGCAGGCCGGCCGTCTCGTCCGGGCCACCGGCGGCGGGCGTGTGGGGGTCGCCCGCGTCGGTGCCGGCCGCGCCTATGCCGGCCTTTCCGCCGTCTCCGGTCTTTTCGGTCTCGTCGAGACCCGTGTCGTCGATGTCGGTGTCGTCCCGGGAGGTCATGTGCGCCGAGCGTAGTCGCCCGGCCGCGGGACGGGAGGGGCGGGCCGCGATCCGCCCGGGATTCCCGGGGGCGCGGACGACGGCGGAGCCGGAGCTGCCGGCTACGTGCGGCCCTCCTCCTCCTGCGCCGTGCGCAGCGACTCGGCGGGCGGCATCCAGTCGGCCCGTACGACCCGGAAGCCCGCCTTCTCGTACGCCGCGCAGACCGGCTCGTCGTCGTCCACGACCACCGCCACCGTGCGCCCGCGGGCCACCCGGCGCAGCAGCTCCGGCTTCGCCACCCGGGCCGGCCGGCGGTCCCCGGCGCGCCGCATCCACAGCGGACCCTCGGGCAGGCCGTGCGCCGCGAGCCAGGCCACGGTGTCCCGGCGGGTGCGCTCCGGGCGGCCGGTCACGTAGCAGACCTCGCAGGTCTGCGCCCACCGGAGAGCCAGCGCCACGCCTTCGGGCAGCGGCGGGTCGAAGGGCGCCGCGCGGAAGAAGGCGTCCCAGTCCTTGGGGGAGGACTCGACGTGATGCAGCCGGTGCCGGGTGTCGGTGAGGGTGCCGTCAAGGTCGAACACCGCCAGGTCTCGCTTCACGCCGCCAGCCTACGGACGCCCGCAAGCCGCGTCCCACGGGGCACCTTACGGATCACCGGCCCCGCCCGTTACCGTGCCCCGATGGAGCGACGCCAGACCGCCGGTGCCGGGACAGCGCTGGCCCTGCTGCTCGTCGCCGGCCTCGTCGTCCTGCTCACCGACGACGACGGCGGCGGCGACGCCGGGGCCTGCACCGGGCTCGCCGTCTCGGGCTGGAGCGCCGACGCCGCGACGACGGACGAGTTCGAGCGCTACGGCAACGACGCCGCCCGCACGGACGACTGGACCGGCGGCGACGGCAACCACTCCGTCCGGCTGCCCGACGGCCGCACGCTGTGGCTGGTCTCCGACCCGTATCTCGGCCAGGTCCGGCCGCCGCCCAACCGGCAGGGCCAGCAGCACGCCTGGCGCGACACCTCCCTCGGCACCCCGGCCTGGACCCGCAACGCCGCCCTCGTCATGTCCGCGGACGGCCGTCTCGAACGCACCCTCCTGGGCGGCGCCCCCGGCGCGCCCGCCTCCCTCTTCCCCGAGCCCGGCGCCCCGGTGCGGCAGTGGCGCTGGCCGGTGCACGCCGTGGTGGAGCCGCGCGCGCCCGGCTCGTCCGAGCAGGTGCTGCGGGTCCTGCTCTGGCACCGGCAGGAGGCGCAGCAGCCGTGGATCTACGGCGTTCCGCTGGCCACCGAGGTCGCCACCCTCTCGCTGCCGGACCTGCGGCTGGAGGGCATCTCCCAGGTCGACGACCAGTCGCGGGTAGCCGACCCCGCCGACCGGCTCGTCTACGGGACGGCGGCCGTCCGGCGCGGCGGCTGGACGTACGTGTGGGGCGGCACCGACGGCCGCACCCCCGAGCAGGCCGAGCGCAGCTCCCGCGCGCACCTCGCACGCGTGCCCGCCGGGCGGCTCGCGGACCGGTCGGCGTGGCGGTACTGGGACGGCGAGCGCTGGGGCACGGAGGCGGCCCGCTCGCGGCCGGTGCTGGGCGATGGCGGACGCAAGGGCGTGGGCAGCGCGTTCAGCGTGGTGCGCCGGGGCGACACCTGGGTGCTGTTCACGATGGACGCGGGCGGGCCGGACGGGAGCGGGCTCACCACCGTCGCGTCCTACTGGGCCTGCCGGCCCCAGGGCCCGTGGCACGGGCCGGACAAGGCGTTCACCGCGCCGCTGCCCGAGGACGCGGCCGGCGGCTCCGGCGCCGCCGCGTACAACCCGCAGGCCCATCCCGGCGTCGGCTCCGGCGACGGGCTGCTTCTCGGCTACGACGTCAACTGGCTGGATGCCTCGGCGGCGACCGTCTCCGCTCAGGTGCACCGCAACGTCGCGCTGTACCGCCCGCGGTTCGTCCGCCTGCACCTCGATGCGGTGGAGCGGTGACGGACGAGGCGGCGGAACTCGAAGACGGCCCGCCGTCGGGCGACTTCTGATCCGGCCCGTGTCCTCTGGGCCTGACGACGGTGCGGCAGCCCGGTCCCGCGGTCGCCCCGCCCCGCGGCGTTCCGTTCGCCTTCCCGGGTCCCGCCGGCCGGCCCGCGCCGGGACGCGCGAATCCGCCGCCGGGGCGGGGCCGGCACGGAACAATGCAGTCCCATGCAGCCTCACGTCGACGACCTCATCCGCGCCCTCGCCCCCCTGCCTTACCCGCAGCGCCTGCGCGAACTGGCCCTCGCCGCCCGCGAGGCCACCGGGCGCGGCGAACTGGCCGCGCTTATCGACGGGTTGGCGGGGCACGGCGGGTACGGTCGCAGGCTTGCGGCGTTCGCCGCCCTCGTGGGGCGGGACACCGGCTTCCTCGGCGCCCGGCTCGCCGACCCCGACCCGGCGGTGCGCGCCCAGGGTGTGAAGGCCGTCCGGCGCGGGCTGGTGCCCGACGACGCGGTCGTGGCCGCATTCGAGGACGCGTCCGCCGCCGTCCGCGGACAGCTCGTCCGCGCGGTGGTCCGCGGCCGGCGCACCGCCGTCGCGGAGGCGCTGATCGGGCCGGTCGGCACACAGTGGGGAGACGCCGAGGCCGCGCGGCTGCTGCCCGCCTGCACACAGGAGACCGTACGCCGCCTGCTTCCGGCGCTCTGGCCCGCGCTCAGCGGCCCCGGCGTCCTCGCCGCCCGCCACCCCGCGGCCGTACTCGATGAGGCGGAGCGGCAGTTGGAGCTGCTGGCGCCCGGCGGCCGGGCGGCGTGGTGGAACCGGTACGCCGACGTCGTCGCGCCGCTCGCCGACCGCGCCCCGGAGCGCGTGCTGGAACTGCTGGAGCGGCACTGTCACGGCGGGCTGCCGCCGCTCGTGCACGAGCGGCTGAACCGCCTCGTGGCCGCAGACCCGGGCCGCACCCTGCGTCTGCTGCTCGCCCCGGAACGCCGCCGGGGGACCGCCGCGACCCGGCTCAGCCGCACCGTGCTGGACCGGCTCGTCACCGCCGCGCCGCCCGAGCTGCCCGAACTGGCCCGCCTGTGGCAGGAGAACACCTCCGCGCTCACCGATCTGCTGCGCCGTACCCCGCCCTCCCGCCGCGAGGCGCTCTTCGACGCCGCCATGGCCGAACGGGACACCGCCCGCGACGACTTCCCGCCCGGCCTGCTGGACGCGCTGCCCCGGGAGCGCCGGGCGGCGGAGGCACGCCGGATGGCGGCGCGGGCCCGCGCGCGCGACGCGCACCCCACGGTCGTGCTGCGCGCGGTGGCCTGCCTGCCCGTCGCCGAGGCCCGCGGCGAACTGCTGGCCGCGCTGCGCCGCCCCGACGCCGACGAGCGCGCCGAGGCGTACCGGCTGCTCATCGCCAACGCCGCGCGCTCCGGCCACCCCGAGGACGTCACCAGCGCCGTCCGGCTGCTGGCCGAGCGGCTGCGCAACGACCAGGACCCCGTGCGCTCCGCCGCCCTGGGACAGCTCGCCGGGACCCATCCCGCGCTCTTCACCTCCGACGCCGCCGACCACCTCCACGGCATCGCGGCGGACGCGATAGGCGCCCGGGACTCCTCCCCGGCCACCCGCGGGGCGCTGCGCACCCTGGCGGTCTCGCTGCTCCGGGAGCACGCCGCGGGCGGGCGGCCCGAACTGGTGAGCTTCTCGCTGCGGACGATCACCCGGCTCACCGGCCACACGGGGGGCGCCGACATCGGCCGGCTGGACACCTCGCTGCGCCGCGGCCAGGAGCACGAGGTCTTCGACGCCCTCGAACCGTGGCTGGAGGCGGGCGCGGACAAAGTCGACCACGGGCTGACGTTCGCGCTCGCGCGGGCCCTCGGCAGGCGCGCCTGGGGAATGCCCAAGCTGCAGGAGTACCTCTGGCAGGCCGTGCAGTTCGGCAACGACGCGACCGTGCGCACCGCCGTGTCGCTGTGGCTGGAGCCGCGCGCGGGCCGCGGCGAGCGCGTCGGCAGACTGCTGGCGCTGGAACCCTCCGCCGCGGTGCTCCCGCCGGTGTACCAGGTGCTCGCCCGCACCCGTACGGACCTGCTGGACGCCGCGCTCGGGGACACCCCGCCGTGGGGCCGGTTCCTGACCCCGCGCTCCTCCTGGGTCCCGCCCGTCGTCACGCCCGAGCGCTGGACGCCCGCCCAGCAGGCCGCCGCCGCCCGGCTGCTGGCCCGGGCCGCGGGCGACACCGGGCTCCCGCGGCACGACCGCGTACGCGCCCTCGCGGACGCCGCGCGCATCCCCGGCCAGGGCTTCGACGTCGTCTTCCGCTACACCGGTGCGCACGATGTCGTCCTCGCCGAGGCGGCGCTCGCCGCTCTGGTGTGGACCGACCGGCCCGAGGAGGCGCTGCCGCTGCTGCTCGCGCACGCCGGCGGCGACCGCGCCCGCGTCGCCGTGTACGCCGCCACCCGCGCCACCCGGCACGCGGCGCCCTCGCGCGTCGAGGCCGCCCTGCGCCCGCTGCTGCTGCCCGGCCCCGACGGGACCGGCGCCGGCGTCAAGGTCACCAGCCGCAAGGAGGCCGTCCGCCTCGCCGCGACCCGGCTGCCGGCCGAGCGCGCGGCGGCGCTGGTGACCGGCGCGTACGAACTGCCGGGACAGCACCGTGACGTACGCGCCGCGTGCGTGGCGTTCGCCGCCGGGCTGCTCGGCAGGCAGGAGATCTGGCGGATGCTGGAGAGCGCCGCGGCCGACGACCCGGAAGTGCGGCTCTCACTGCTCCGGCCGCAGCCGCCCGGCCTGCGCGAAGAGCACCGGCCGCGGTACGCGGGCCTGGTCGAGGCCGCGAGCCGCACCGACGATCCGCAGCTCGCCTGGGCCGCGTACACGAGCCTGGCCGTCTGGGCGCCGTGGTCGCCGACCGCGGCGGACGTGCTGTGCCGCGCCGTCACCGACCTCGGCAACCGCGGCACGTGGGAGCCGGCGGCCGAGGCCCTCGTCACCCTGGCCGTCAGCGCCCCCGCGGACGATCCGGCGCGCGAGCCCGTCGTACGCGCCGGGCGCGAACTGCGCGTCCGGGCCCCGGGCCAGCCGGACGCGGAGCCGGACCGCGATCTGCCCGCGCGCCGGCGCCTGGTCTCCCTCGTCCGGCGGCTGACCGGGCGGACGCGGACACTCCGCCCGCTGCTGCGACCCACGCTGCACGCGTTCGCCGACGTGCTCGCGGTGGACGACGACTTCGTGCCGCAGGCGGCGGAGCTGCGCACGGAGGCCATCGACCTGGAGGCCGGGGCGCCGGAGCTGACGGCGGCGCTGCTGGACCTCGCGGCGCTGCACGAGGGGCGCCCGGTCCTCGCCGAGGACACGGCCGGCAGGCTGGGACAGCGGCTGGACCGGGCCGCCGGTCCGGGGGCGCCGGAGACACGGGCGGAGGCGGCCCGCGCGCTGGCGGCGGCCGGCGGGCACGCCGAGGGCCTGTTCGCGGTCGCCCTCGCGAAGGACACCGGTGAACGCGCCGGCTGGCCGGAGCCATGGCGCGCCACGCTGCGGACGCTGCGCGCGCACTCCCAGCGGGAGGTGCGGGACGCGGCGCTCGCGGTGCAGACGGCGCAGGAGTAGGGCGTACGGACCGGGGACGCCGGGCTACGGGAGCGCGCGCGGCGGCGGGCGGGGCGCCGCAGCGGCCCGGGGCGGGCCGCCGCCGGACCCGAACCCGGCGCGGCGGCGGGGCCGTTCAACCGCGTCGGGTAGCGCCCTTCGCCGCGGGACCGCCGCCGCTACGGCGACGCGACCCGGACCCGGAAGCCCATCCCCGCCGCCACCAGCCGCTCCGTCAGCGCCTCGCCCATCGCCTGCGCCGTCGTGACCTGCCCCGACGTCTCCGGCAGCGGGTCGTACGCCAGCGACATCGCCGCCTCCGCCAGGATCTTCGCCGTTTCGTCGTACGCCGGGTCGCCGCCGCTGACCTCCGTGACCACCCGCCGTCCGCCGCCGGTGCCCACGAAGCGCGCGGAGAACCAACTGCGGGCGCGCCGCTCCTCGCTCGGCCCGGTGCCCGGCGCCAGCCGGGAGGCCATCAGCTTGCGCAGCGGCGGCAGTTGCGCCGCCGCGGCGAAGGCGCCGGCGCCGAGTACGCCGCCCGCGGCGACCGGCAGCCGCCTGACGGCGGCGTAGTGGCGGTAGCGGAAGTCCGGTCCGTAGCGCGGCAGGGCCGCCGCCGAGCGCGCCACCACCTGCGACTCCAGCGTCGGCAGCGGCAGTCCCCAGGCATGCAGCGCACGGTTGCGGGTCGGTGCGCCGAGCGGCGCCCGCACCCGGCGTTCCGTCACCCGCGACTCCCGCCGGCGGCGGGCCCGCGCCGCGCGCGCCCCCGGCAGCGGGCGGGAGACGACCCCGAGCGCCGACGCGAGCGTGCCGCCGGAGATCCCGCCGGCGGCGCGCAGGAAGCCGTCGATCCGCAGCGGCACGTCCTCCGGCAGTTGCTCGACGGTGTAGCGCACGCCGAGGTCGAACGGCGCGCAGTCGAAGCCGCAGGAGTGCACCAGCCGGGCCCCGGTCTCGCGGGCCCGCTCGTGGTGGCGTACGTACACCCGGTCGACGAACTCCGGCTCACCGGCGAGGTCCGCGTAGTCCGTTCCGGCCGCGGCGCACGCGGCGGCCAGCGGCTCGCCGTAGCGCAGGAACGGCCCGACCGTCGTGGCCACCACCCGGGTCTGCTCCGCCAGCCCGCGCAGTGCCGCGGCGTCCCCCGCGTCCGCGGGGAGCAGCGGCAGGTCGCTCCACTCCGGCCGGATCGCGGCCACCCGGTCGCGTACGTCCGCCAGCCTGCCGGGGTCGCGCCCGGCCAGCGCCCAGCGGCAGCCCGGCGGAGCGTGGCGGGCCAGGTACTCGGCGGTCAGGCCGCCGGTGAAGCCGGTGGCGCCGAAGAGGATGAGGTCGTGCGGTCGGGGCTCGTCTGCCATGGGAGACAGGGTGGTTCATCGGGGGCGTCCCGTCGACGCACCAGCGGCGGGTTTCGCTCGCGTGTCTGCGCCGGGGTTGTCCGACCCGCGCGGGCGGTCCCGTACTTGTGTCCACTGAAACGTGTTCTTATCATTTTCGGTGTTACACACGTGGTGTCACACCTCTGGGGGCTTGATGGGGAGCACGGGGCACGGCCCGCTGCACGGCGTACGCGTGGTCGAGCTGGCCGGCATCGGCCCCGGCCCGTTCGCCGCCATGCTCCTCGCCGACCTCGGGGCCGACGTCGTGCGGGTCGACCGGCCCGGCGGCCAGGGACTCGGCGTCGACCCCGCGCACGACCTCAACAACCGCAACAAGCGCTCCGTCGTCCTCGACCTCAAGTCCGCGGCGGGCGCCGCCGCCGCACTGGCCCTCGCCGAGCGGGCCGACATCCTCGTCGAGGGCTTCCGCCCCGGCGTCGCCGAGCGCCTCGGCGTCGGCCCCGGGGACTGCCTCGACCGCAACCCCCGGCTGGTGTACGGGCGGATGACCGGCTGGGGCCAGGACGGCCCGCTGGCGCAGACCGCGGGCCACGACATCGGCTACGTCGCCGTCACCGGCGCGCTCGGCATGATCGGCCCCGCGGACGGCCCGCCCGCCGTCCCCGCCAACCTCCTAGGCGACTACGCCGGCGGCTCGCTCTACCTCGTCGTCGGGGTGCTGGCGGCACTGCAGCACGCGCGCACCACCGGGGAGGGCCAGGTCGTCGACGCGGCCATCGTGGACGGCACCGTGCACCTGACCTCGATGATCCACGCCATGGTCGCCGCCGGCGACTGGCAGGACCGCCGCGGCGCCAACCTCCTCGACGGCGGCGCGCCGTTCTACGGCGTCTATGAGACCGCCGACGGCCGGTACATGGCCGTCGGCGCGCTGGAGCCCGCGTTCTACGAGGAGTTCGTCCGCCTCCTCGGCGTCCCCGGCGCCCTGCCGGACCGGGCCGAGCCCGCCGCGTGGGCGGAGCTGCGCGAGCGGCTGGCCGCACGGTTCCGGGAGCGTACGCGCGCGGAGTGGACCGAGGTCTTCGCCGGCTCCGACGCCTGCGTCGCCCCCGTGCTGTCCCTGCACGAGGCCCGTGACCACCCGCACCTCGCCGCCCGCGGCACCTTCACCGAGGAGTACGGCACCGTCCAGCCCGCCCCCGCGCCGCGGTTCTCCGCCACCCCCGGCGGCATACGCCGTCCGCCCGCACGCCCGGGTGCCGACGCCGCGGCCGTCGCCCGTGACTGGCGCGTCCCCGACCTGATCCCCGCCCCGACCCAGGAGGAGCGTTGAAACGCCGGCTCTACGGGCCCGAGCACACGGCCTTCCGCGAGACCGTGCGGACCTTCCTCGCCAAAGAAGTCACCCCGCACTACGAGAGGTGGGAGGCCGACGGCGTCGTCTCCCGCGACGCCTGGCTCGCCGCCGGGCGGCAGGGCCTGCTCGGCCTCGCCGTCCCCGAGGAGTACGGCGGCGGCGGCCACGACGACTACCGCTTCGCCGCCGTGCTGGCCGAGGAGTTCGCCCGGGCCGGCGCCGCCGGTCTCGCCGTGGGACTGCACAACGACGTCATCGGTCCGTACCTGACCTCCCTGGCCACCGACGAGCAGAAGCGCCGCTGGCTGCCCGGCTTCTGCACCGGCGAGCTGATCACCGCCATCGCCATGACGGAACCGGGCGCCGGCTCCGACCTGCAGGCCATCCGCACCACCGCCGAGGACCGCGGCGATCACTGGCTGCTCAACGGCGCCAAGACGTTCATCTCCAACGGCATCCTCGCCGACCTGGTCATCGTGGTCGCCAGGACCACCCCCGAGGGCGGCGCCCACGGGCTGAGCCTGCTGGTCGTCGAGCGCGGCGCGGCCGGCTTCGCACGCGGCCGCAACCTGGACAAGATCGGTCAGAAGGCCCAGGACACCGCCGAGTTGTTCTTCACCGACGTACGGGTGCCGAAGGGCAACCTGCTCGGGGAGCGTGACGGAGCGTTCGGCCACCTCATGACCAACCTGCCGCAGGAGCGGATGGCCATCGCCGTCGCCGCGGTCGCCGCCGCCGAACACCTGGTCGAGGCGACCACGGCGTATGTCAAGGAGCGCGAGGCGTTCGGCCGGGCGCTCGGGCGGTTCCAGCACATCCGCTTCGAGATCGCCGAGATGGCCACCGAGTGCGCCGTGACCCGGACGTTCGTCGACCGCTGCATCGAGGACCTGGCGGCCGGCGAACTGGACGCGGTGCACGCCTCGATGGCCAAGTGGTGGGCGACCGAGCTGCAGAAGCGCACCGCGGACCGCTGCCTGCAACTGCACGGCGGCTACGGCTACATGAGCGAGTTCCCCGTGGCCCGCGCCTTCACCGACGGGCGTGTCCAGACCATCTACGGCGGCACCACCGAGATCATGAAAGAGATCATCGGCCGCTCCCTGCTCTCCTGAGAGGCGCACCACCGTGACCACTACCGCAAGGCCGTCCGTCACCGACGCCTTCGTCTACGACGCGATCCGCACCCCGCGCGGTCGCGGAAAGGCCAACGGCGCCCTGCACGGGACCAAGCCGATCGACCTCGTCGTCGGACTCGTCCACGAGCTGCGCCGCCGCTTCCCCGGCCTCGACCCGGCCGCCGTCGACGACGTCGTGCTCGGCGTGGTCAGCCCGCACGGCGACCAGGGCTCCGACATCGCCAAGATCGCCGCCATCGCCGCCGGGCTGCCCGACAGTGTCGCCGGCGTGCAGGAGAACCGCTTCTGTGCCTCCGGCCTGGAGGCCGTCAACATCGCGGCGGCGAAGATCCGCTCTGGCTGGGAGGACCTGATCCTCGCCGGCGGCGTGGAGTCGATGTCGCGGGTGCCCATCGGCTCGGACGGCGGCGCCTGGTTCAACGACCCGATGACCAACATGGAGGTCGGCTTCGTCCCGCAGGGCATCGGGGCCGACCTGATCGCCACGCTCGGGGGCTACGGCCGCCGGGACGTCGACGAGTTCGCCGCGATGTCGCAGGAGCGGGCGGTCCAGGCGTGGAAGGAGGGCCGGTTCGAGCGCTCCGTCGTGCCGGTCGTGGACCGCGCCGGGCTGACCGTGCTGGACCGGGACGAGCACATCAGGCCGGGCACGACGGCCGACAGCCTGGCCAAGCTGAAGCCGGCGTTCGCCGACATCGGCGAGCTGGGCGGCTTCGACGCCGTGACGCTGCAGAAATACCACTGGGTGGAGCGGATCGACCACGTCCACCACGCCGGCAACTCCTCCGGCATCGTCGACGGCGCCGCCCTCGTCGCCGTCGGCTCCGAAGAGGTCGGCCGGCGCTACGGGCTCACCCCCCGGGCCCGTATCGTCTCCGCCGCCGTCACCGGCTCCGAGCCCACGATCATGCTCACCGGCCCTGCGCCCGCGTCCCGCAAGGCGCTCGCCAAAGCCGGCCTCGGGATCGACGACATCGACCTCATCGAGATCAACGAGGCGTTCGCCGCCGTCGTGCTGCGCTTCATCGACGAGATGGGCGTCAGCCTGGACAAGATCAACGTCAACGGCGGTGCCATCGCCATGGGACACCCCCTCGGTGCCACCGGTGCGATGATCCTCGGCACCCTCCTCGACGAGCTGGAGCGCCGCGACCTGCGCTACGGCCTCGCCACCCTCTGCGTCGGCGGCGGCATGGGCATCGCCACCGTCGTCGAGCGCCTCTGACCCCGTCCCGCCCCCCATACGGAGATCACCTCATCACCATGAGCCATACGAACACGATCCGCTGGGAGCAGGACGACACCGGCGTCGTCACCCTCGTCCTGGACGACCCGAACCAGTCCGCCAACACCATGAACGCGGACTTCATCCAGTCGCTCACCGCCGTCGCCGACCGGCTGGAGGCCGAGCGGGACGACGTACGCGGCGTCATCTTCGCCTCGGCGAAGAAGACCTTCTTCGCCGGCGGCGACCTCCACGACCTCATTCGCGTCGACCGGGAGCACGCCCGCGAGGCGTTCGACACCGGGATGGCCGTCAAGAGCACGCTGCGCCGTATCGAGACCCTCGGCAAGCCGGTCGTCGCGGCGATCAACGGCGCCGCGCTGGGCGGCGGCTACGAGATCGCCCTGGCCTGCCACCACCGCGTCGCCCTCGACGCGCCCGGCTCGAAGATCGGACTGCCCGAGGTCACCCTCGGCCTGCTGCCCGGGGGCGGCGGGGTCACCCGTACCGTGCGGCTGATGGGCATCACCGACGCACTGCTGAAGGTGCTGCTGCAGGGCACCCAGTACCGGCCGCAGCAGGCACTGGAGAACGGGCTCGTGCACGAGGTCGCCGGGACCGAGGACGACCTGCACGCCGCCGCCCGCGCCTTCATCGACGCCCACCCGGAGTCCCGGCAGCCCTGGGACGAGCCCGGCTACAGGATCCCCGGGGGCACGCCCGAGAACCGGAAGTTCGCCGCCAACCTCCCCGCGTTCCCGGCCAACCTGAGGAAGCAGCTCGGCGGCGCCCCGTTCCCCGCCCCGCGGAACATCATGGCGGCGGCCGTCGAGGGCTCCCAGGTCGACTTCGAGACGGCCCAGGTCATCGAGGCCCGCTACTTCGTCGACCTGGCCGTCGGGCAGACCGCCAAGAACATGATCCAGGCGTTCTTCTTCGACCTGCAGGCCGTCAACGCCGGCCGCTCCCGCCCGGTCGGTGTCCCCGAGCGGCAGGTGGCGAAGGTCGCCGTGCTGGGCGCGGGGATGATGGGTGCCGGCATCGCCTACGCCTGCGCGCGTGCCGGCATCGAGGTGGTGCTGAAGGACGTGTCGGTCGAGGCCGCCGAGAAGGGCAAGGCGTACTCCGCCGGACTGCTCGACAAACAGCTCGCCAAGGGCCGTACGACCCGGGAGAAGCGGGATGCGCTGCTGGCCCGCATCACCCCGGTCGCGGACCCTGCGGAGCTGGCCGGCTGCGACGCCGTGATCGAGGCGGTCTTCGAGGACACGGCGCTCAAGCACAAGGTGTTCCAGGAGATCCAGGACGTCGTCGCGCCCGACGCCCTGCTCTGCTCGAACACCTCCACCCTGCCCATCACGATGCTGGCCGAAGGCGTCGGCCGTCCGCAGGACTTCGTCGGGCTGCACTTCTTCTCACCCGTGGACAAGATGCCGCTGATCGAGATCGTCAAGGGCGAGCGCACCGGCGACGAGGCGCTGGCCCGCGCCTTCGACCTCGTGCGGCAGATCTCCAAGACCCCGATCGTCGTGAACGACTCGCGCGGCTTCTTCACCTCCCGCGTGATCGGCCACTTCATCAACGAGGGCGTGGCCATGGTCGGCGAGGGCATCGAGCCCGCCTCCGTCGAGCAGGCCGCCGCCCAGGCCGGCTACCCGGCCAAGGTGCTGTCCCTGCTGGACGAGCTGACCCTCACGCTGCCGCGGAAGATCCGCAACCAGACGCGCGCCGCCGTCGAGGCCGTGGGCGGGAGCTACCCCGTGCACCCGGCGGAGGCGGTCATCGACCGCATGGTCGACGAGTTCGGCCGCACCGGGCGGGCCGGGGGTGGGGGCTTCTACGACTACGAGGACGGCCGGCGCACCCGGCTGTGGCCGGGGCTCCGCGAGCACTTCACCAAGACGGACCAGGAGCCGCCGGCGCTGCACGAGCTCCAGGAGCGGATGCTGTTCGTGGAGGCGCTGGATGCCGTGCGGCTGGTCGAGGAGGGCGTGCTGACGTCCGTCGCGGACGCGAACATCGGCTCGGTCTTCGGCATCGGCTTCCCGGCCTGGACCGGGGGCGTGCTGCAGTACATCAACGGGTACGAGGGCGGGCTGTCCGGTTTCGTGGCGCGGGCCCGGGAGCTGGCCGCGGCGTACGGCGAGCGCTTCGAGCCGCCCGCGCTGCTGCTGGCGAAGGCGGACAGGGGCGAGCAGTTCATGGACGCCGTCTGAGCCGGCCCGGCCCCCGCCGCGCCGGAGCCGGCGGGCGGGGGCCGCGGTGGGGGGTGGGCCCGTGGTGGCTCAGCCGACCCGCATCGTGCGGATCGTGCCGATCTTGGCGTAGAGCTTCGCGCCGGGGCAGGCGGTCGGGTAGAGCCGGCGGTGGGACGTGACGCGGTGGACGGTGGTCGAGTCGCCCTTTCCGTACTTGCCGTTGGACTTCCCGGCGGTCAGTTTCACCTTGCCGGTACGGCTGTGTCCCGCGACGCCGAGGCGCCACGCGGAGAGCCGGGCCAGCGACTTGGTGACCTTCGAGGGGACGGACGCGGAGCCGTAGGTGCCGATGACCGCGGCCCCGCTGGTGTTCTTGTTGAAGCCGAGGGTGTGCGCGCCGGTCACCGGCTTGGTCACGCCGCCGCGACGGCCCTCGTAGATGCGGCCGCACTTGTCGACGAGGAAGTTGTAGCCGATGTCGTTCCAGCCGTTGGTGCGGGTGTGGTAGCGGTAGATCGCGCGGATGATCGACGGAGCCTGCGCGCACGAGTAGCGGTTGCTGTCCACGGTGTGGTGGACGATGAACGCCTTGGTCCTGCTGCCGTACGCGGGCGGGCCGTCGCGCCAGGACTCGTCGGCGCCCCACTGCCTCCGTGAGATGATCGCCGGCCGCGTCGCGGTCGTGGCGTACGCGGGCTCGGCGGGCACCCCCGGTCCGGCGGCGGCGTCGACCAGCTCCAGCCGGGCGCGGCCGGGCAGCGGCGCCGTGCCGCCGTCGGCGCGGAGCAGCCGGGCCTGAGCGGCATCGGAGTCGCCCACCCACAGCGGCGCGGTGGCGGCCCGCGCCGGGGCCGGCGCGCCGGGCTCGGCCAGCCGGGGCTGGGCCTCCAGCGACCGCCACGCCGTCCACGTGCCGGTGCCGGCGTCCCGGGTGCGTACCTGCGGCGTGCCGTCGAGCGTGCCGCCGGCCGGCCAGGAGACGCCGACGAGGCTGAACCGGTCGGCGTCCGGCTTCGCTTCGGGGCCGGCGAGGGCGCGGGGGAGGGCGAGACCCGCGGCGATGAGCAGGACGGCGAGTACGGGGACGGCCCAGCGGTGTTGCCCTGGGCTGCGTTCGCTCATGCTCCAACTCCTCGGCGCGGAGGGCGGTTCGCGAGTGCGACGCGGATGAGCATGACAAGACCGGCGGGCCCGGGCAAGAGCGGCCGCGGACTTCGCGCATGTCGTTGTGCAAAGACGGCCGGTCGGGACCTCACCGGTCACCGTCGGACGTGCGCAAGGTCACCCGGCGGGGAAGGACGCCCGCAACTCCGCCTTCATCGACCGCTGGAAGGCCGTCACGAGCGCCTGCACCACCATCGGCTGCATGTGCGCCGACAGCGACTTCATCGTCTCGACCTGCTCCGGGTCGGGGTCCGCCTCGCCGAACGGTTCCCACACCTCGTCGTGGAAGAGCCGGGTCAGCTCGCGGGCCACCGCGCGGGAGTGCTCCTGCACCACGTCCCGGGCGGCGCGGACGGTCTCCAGCCGGATCGGCACGTCGAGCAGCCGTACCCCGAGGTGGAGGACGGCCGGGTCGACCCGGAAGGTGTCGCCGCCGCCGTTCGCGCCCGGCTCCGCGTCGTAGGCGCCGGCGCCTCCCGGCGTGTGCTCCAGCACCCCCATCGCGGCCAGCCGCGCCACGTCGTCGTCGGTCAGCGACCGGCCCGCGCGCCGCTCCAGCTCCGCCCGGCTCACCTCCGTCTCCGCATCCGGCACCCAGGTCGCCACCAGTGCGCGGTGCAGCGCGTGGTCCGCGGCGCTCAGCCCGGGCGGCAACTGCTGCACGTACCGTTCGATCGCCGCCAGCGTCAGTCCCTGGTGCTGCAGCTCCTCGATGAGCGCGAGCCGGGACAGATGCTCCGGGCCGTAGCGCCCCACGCGCCGCGGGCCGATGACCGGCGGGGGCAGCAGCCCGCGGGTGGAGTAGAAGCGCACCGTGCGCACGGTGACGCCCGCGCGTGCGGCCAGCTCGTCCACGGTCAGCCCGGCCGCCTCCGTCTCCTGGGTCATGGTCCAACAATATTGCTGTCTCACCGGTCCTGTGAAAGACCACGGCGCCCCGGTTGCCCGCCGGCAGCCAGGACATCGCCAGGACACCGCCGGGACTTCGTGTACGGAGGCTTCTGCGGCGGGTCACCCTCCGCTATCTTCTGGCCACCCTCATCGCTCTCCGCCTCCGGGAGACCGCCCATGCGCACACGCGCCCCCCGTCTCACCCCGCTCCGCACGGCGATCCTCGCGGCGTGCGCCGCGGCCGTCGTGGTCGCACCGCTCACCGGCCCGCCCGCGGAAGCCGCCAACCCGCCGCGTACCGGCTTCGAGGAGAGCGGCGGCGCCCGCTGGACCGGTGAGCGGGAGGAGGCCGGTTTCCTCGCCGCCGTGGCCGAGGACAGCCGCCGCGTCGCCGTCGACCGCATCGGCACCACCGAGCAGGGCCGCCCTCTGAACCTCGTCCGCATCGGCGCCCCCCGCCCGCCCACCCCCGCGCAGGCCGTCAGCGGCAGCGTCGTCCTGCTCATCTGCAGCCAGCACGGCGACGAACCGGCCGGCCGCGAGGCGTGCCTGACCGGCCTGCGCGACCTGGCCTTCGCCAAGGACGCCGGGACCCGGCGCTTCCTGGCCCGCAACGCCGTCCTCGTGGTCCCCAACGCCAACCCCGACGGCCGCGCCGCCGACACCCGGGGCAACACCGACGGCGTCGACGTCAACCGCGACCACGTCGCCCTGGCGACCGCGGAGGGCCGTGCCATGGCCGCCGTCATCCGCGACTACCGCCCCGACGTCATCCACGACCTGCACGAGTTCGAGGCCAGCGAGCCGTCCTACGTCAAGGACGTACTCGCCCTCTGGCCGCGCAACCTCAACACCCATGACGACGTCCACCGTGAGGCCCGCCACCTGAGCGAGGACCACGTCCGCGCCGGCGTCGAGGAAGCCGGCTACAGCAGCGGCGTCTACGGCATCTGGACCGACCCGCAGACCGGCGAGCCGATCCGCCAGGTCGCGGGCGACGGCCAGGAGCGCATCCTGCGCAACACCGCGGGCCTCAAACACGCGGCCGGGCTGCTGGTCGAGACACGCATCACCGCGCTCACCGACGACGAGCGCGACGACCCCGCGGCCAACCACCGCCGCCGCGTCACCTCCCAGCTCACCGCGCTCGACGCCACGTTCGCCTACGCCGCGGACCACCGCGGCCGGCTGGCGACCGCCACGGCGGCGGCCCGCGCCCGCGGCCTCGCCGACACGGGCCCCGTCCACCTCGGCGGCGCCGACAACGAGCCGCCCGCCCCGGGCCAGATCATCGACGACCCGCCGTGCGGCTACGCACTCGACTCCGGGCAGTACGACGAGGTCGGCGACGAACTGGCCCTGCACGGCGTCGAGGTCCGTGAACGGCCGGGCGGCGGTGCCCTGGTGAAGCTGCGGCAGCCGCTGCGCGCGCTGGTGCCGCTGCTGCTGGACCAGCGGGCGGTCTACGAGCTGACCGACGGCAGGCCCGTCGAACGCTGCGGCTGAGCCGGCCGGGCTGGGCCGGCCGGGCCGTGCCGGGCCGTCGTGCCGGGTGGGGTCGGTCTGGGCCGGGTCGGTCTGGTCCCCGGCGGTGGTCGGGTGCGGGCGCCCCGGTGCGCCGGACGGCTGCCGTGCGGACGAAGATCCGGCTGTCGGTGGGGCCGCCTACCCTGGGGCGGGTGTGCGGGGTTCTCGGGGCCTGCGGGGGGTGCCGCGGGTCCTGGGGTTCCGCGGGGTTCGGCGGGGCTTACGTTCTCAGGAGCTCCGCGGCCTCTTCGGCGCAGCCCCAGGCCACCGTCACCCCGGCGCCCCCGTGCCCGTAATTGTGCACGCACAGCGCCCCGCCGGGCAGGTGCTCCGCCTCCAGCCGCACGGCCGGCCGGGCCGGGCGCAACCCGACGCGGTGGCCGAGGACCCGGGCATCGGCGATCCGGGGGAGGACACGCGCGCAGCGCGCCACGATGCCCGCGGCCACCGCCGGATCCGGGCCGGTGTCCCAGGCGTCCTCGACGGCCGTGCCGCCGAGCACCAGTCCGTATGGCTGCGGCAGCGCGTACAGCGTGGCGGTCG
The DNA here is from genome assembly GCF_000482585.1 of Streptomyces sp. CNQ329. Lineage (NCBI taxonomy): Bacteria > Bacillati > Actinomycetota > Actinomycetes > Kitasatosporales > Streptomycetaceae > Streptomyces > Streptomyces sp. CNQ329. The sequence continues at coordinate 47,669 of NZ_AXVU01000035.1, forward strand.
CCTCCTTGTACGCCGAGACCACCCACTCCTCGACGCCCGGGTTCTCCACGACGACGAGCTGCCCCTGCACCGGGCGCATGCTCGGGTCCGGCACCAGTTCGCGGGCGCCCAGGCCGGTGCAGTTGACGACGCAGGCGGCCTCCCGCCCGGCCTCGCCGAGCGAGCCGGCGGTGCGCAGCTCGACCCGGCCGCCGGCCGCGGCCAGCCGGTCGCGCAGGTGGGCCAGGTGCGTGGCCGTGTCGACGATCGGCACCGTCGCACGCACGCCCGTGGTGTACTCCCCGGGCAGCTCGGCGGAGTTCGCGGCCCGCACCTCGCGCAGGGCGCGCCGCCAGGGCCCCAGCCCGGCGGTACCGATGCCGAGCTGCAGCCCGGTCCGCATCCGCACACCCGTCACCGCGGGGTCCTCCGCCTGCCGCGCGTACACGTCGAACGACCGCACCGACCAGTCCGCGACCCGGTGTTCGGGCTCGATCCGGTACGGCCACCACAGCCCGCCCGCGACGGCCGACGTCGTCTCCTCCGCCGGCTCCCGTGCCCACACCGTGACCCGCCGCCCGCTTTCGGCGAGGACGACCGCACTGGTCAGGCCGATGATGCCGCTGCCGAGCACGATGACTTCGGAATCCATCACGGCAGTCTGCCGCACCGTCCCGGATCACGCGCGGGGTGGTGGACAGCCGAGGTTGATCGCTATTCTGTTCGCATGTCGACTCACGTGAGCCACACCTACGTTGGGGGGGCGCAGGCCCCGCGCCGATGAGCGCCCGCCCGGGGGCCCGCCGGCCCGGAACGGACGCGCCGGCCATCCGCACCCGTACCCCCCGGGAGCTGAAGCGAAGCCGCCGCCCCCGCGCACACTCCTGCTGGGACCACCTCTACGCCGCCCCGCTCTGGCCGCTCCACGGCGCCAACCTCGGTACGCTCCTGCGCACCTGTGACGCCGTGGGCGCCTGCCTCGTCGTGCCCCGCTTTCCCTGGGTGCCCGAGGCGCTGGCACGTGGCAACACGCTGCGCCGCCCGGTCTGCGTGCACTGGACCGGGGACCCGCTGCGCTGGCTGGAGCGGCAGCGCGCGGCGGGCAAGAGCGTCCTCGGCGTCGAACTCGCCGACGAGGCCGTGCGCCTGGCCGACCTGCCGGCCGCGCGCCGGGCCACGGTGATGGTGCTCGGCCACGAACAGCACGGCATCCCGCCGGACGCGCTCGACCTGCTCGACGAGGCCGTCGAGATACCCATGGTCGGCACCGGCGCCAGCCTCAACGTCGCCGTGGCCGGCTCCCTCGTCCTCTACCGGCTGGCCGGGCTGCTGTGACCGGTGACGCCCTGCTCATGGCCGGAGTGCTGCTGCTCGGTGCGTCCGTGCAGCGGCTCGCGGGCATCGGCCTCGCGCTGGTCGCCGGGCCGGCGCTGGCGCTCGTGCTCGGCCCGGCCGAGGGCGTCCGGCTGTGCAACGTCGCCGCCGGTGCCATCTGCGTGTTCGGCCTGACCACCGTCTGGCGGCAGGTCAGGCCGGGCGCCATGGTGCCGCTGCTGGCCGCCGCCGTGTGCACGGTGCCGATCGGCGCCCTCACGGCCGCCCGACTGCCCGCCCCCGTGCTGCTGACCGGCATGGGCGCGATGGTCTGCGGCGCCGTCGGGCTCGTCATGGCCGGTGCCCGCGCCGAGTCGCTGCGCGGTACCGGCGGGGCGGTCACCGCGGGGGCGGTCAGCGGCTTCATGAACTCCTCGGCGGGCATCGGCGGCCCCGCCGTCTCGCTGTACGCCGTGAACGCGGGCTGGACGGTGCGGGAGTTCGTGCCGAACGCGCTGTTCTACGGCGTCGTCGTCAACATCGTCTCGGTCACGGCGAAGGGCCCGCCGGACCTGACGGCCCACGCCTGGGTGCTGTGCGCGGCCGCCGTCGCGGGGGGTGCGCTCGTCGGCCGGGTCCTGGGCGACCGGGTGCCCGAGACGCCCGCGCGCCGCCTGGTGCTGGTCCTCGGGCTGGCCGGCGGCGCGGCGACGCTGACAAAGGGCCTGCTGAGCCTCTGACGCGGCGCCGCCGGCCGCGGACGGCACCGCGCGGCGCCGTCTTCGCCGGCCCCGCGTGCCGCCCGCGCGCGGCCGGCTCGGGGGCGACAGCGTCCGTGTCCGCCGCGCCCCGCCGGCGGGAAGGGATCCGCCGCGGGCCGGGCCCCGCTCACCACGGCGCGGTGGACGGGGCCCGGGTGCACGTTCCGGTGGTCGCGCAGCTCTCAGCGCTTGCCGCGGCGGCCGTTGCCACCGCCGCCGCCCCGGCCGCCGCCGAGCAGACCCGCGCGCCGCAGCGCATCCGCCATCTCGCTGTTCTCCGGCTGCGCCTCGCGGCGCCGGCCGCCGCCCCCGCGCTGCTGGCGCCCGCCGCCCGTGCCCTGACCGTCGCCCTGGCCGCCGCCCCGCTGCCGCGGCGGGCCCTGCCGGTCGCGCTCGCGTCCGCCGCCCCGGCCGCCGCCGACCGCCGGTTTGCCCGGCTCGTCGTCCAGCCGCAGCGTCAGCGAGATCCGCTTGCGCGGCACGTCCACGTCCAGCACCTTCACCTTCACGATGTCCCCGGGCTTGGCGACATCGCGCGGGTCCTTCACGAACGTCTTCGACATCGCCGACACGTGCACCAGGCCGTCCTGGTGCACGCCCACGTCCACGAACGCACCGAACGCGGCCACGTTCGTCACCACACCCTCCAGTACCATCCCCTGCTGCAGGTCGCCGATCTTCTCCACGCCCTCCTTGAACACCGCTGTCCGGAACGCCGGCCGCGGGTCGCGCCCCGGCTTCTCCAGCTCCTTGAGGATGTCCGTCACCGTCGGCAGCCCGAACCGCTCGTCCGTGAAGTCCTGCGGCTTCAGCGACCGCAGCGTCCGCGTGTCGCCGATCAGCGCCGCCACCTCCGTGCCGCCCGCCTTCACCATCCGCCGCACCACCGGGTACGCCTCCGGGTGCACGCCCGAGGCGTCCAGCGGGTCCTCGCCGCCGCGGATGCGCAGGAAGCCCGCACACTGCTCGAAAGCCTTCGGCCCCAGCCGCGGCACGTCCTTGAGCGCCGCGCGGCTGGTGAAGGGGCCGTGGGAGTCGCGGTGCGTCACGATGTTCTCCGCGAGCCCCGCGCCGATGCCGGAGACCCGGGCCAGCAGCGGCGCCGAGGCGGTGTTGAGATCGACGCCCACGCCGTTGACGCAGTCCTCCACGACCGCGTCCAGGGAGCGCGACAGCTTCGCCTCCGACAGATCGTGCTGGTACTGGCCGACGCCGATCGACTTCGGGTCGATCTTCACCAGCTCGGCCAGCGGGTCCTGCAGCCGCCGCGCGATGGACACCGCGCCGCGCAGCGACACGTCCAGGTCGGGCAGTTCCTGCGAGGCGAACGCCGACGCCGAGTACACCGACGCCCCGGCCTCGGAGACCATCACCTTCGTCAGCTTCAGCGCGGGCTGCGCGGCGATCAGATCGGCGGCCAGCTTGTCCGTCTCCCGCGAGCCCGTGCCGTTGCCGATGGCGATCAGCTCCACCGCGTGCACGCGCGCCAGCTCGGCGAGGACGGCCAGCGACTCGTCCCACTTGCGGTGCGGCGCGTGTGGATAGACCGTCGCGGTGGCGGCCACCTTGCCGGTGGCGTCGACGACGGCGACCTTCACGCCCGTACGCAGCCCCGGGTCCAGGCCCAGCGTGGCGCGCGTGCCGGCAGGAGCGGCGAGCAGCAGGTCCCGCAGGTTGGCGGCGAAGACGTCCACCGCCTGGTCCTCCGCGGCCGTACGCAGCCGCAGCCGCAGGTCGATGCCGAGGTGCACCAGGATGCGCGTGCGCCACGCCCAGCGCACCGTCTCGGCGAGCCAGGAGTCGGCGGGCCGGCCCCGGTTCTCCACGCCGAACCTGGCCGCGATGGCGCGCTCGTACGCCGAGGGCCCCTCCTGCTCCGCCTCCGCGGGCGCGTCGGGCTCCAGGGCGAGATCCAGGATCTCCTCCTTCTCGCCGCGGAAGAGGGCGAGGATGCGGTGCGAAGGCAGGTCGGTCAGCGGCTCGGCGAAGTCGAAGTAGTCGGAGAACTTCGCGCCCGCCTCCTCCTTGCCCTCGCGCACCTTGGCCGCCACGCGGCCGTGCGTCCACATCCGTTCGCGCAGCTCGCCGATCAGGTCGGCGTCCTCGCCGAACCGCTCGGTGAGGATGGCCCGCGCACCCTCCAGGGCCGCGGCCGGGTCGGCGACGCCCTTGTCCGCGTCCACGAACGCCGTGGCCGCCGCGAGCGGCGCCACCGACGGATCGGTGAGCAGACCGTCGGCCAGCGGCTCCAGACCGGCCTCGCGGGCGATCTGCGCCTTCGTCCGCCGCTTGGGCTTGTACGGCAGATAGACGTCCTCCAGCCGGGCCTTGGAGTCGGCGGCACGGATCTGCGCCTCCAGCTCCTCGGTCAGCTTGCCCTGCCCGCGCACGGATTCCAGGATCGCCGCCCGCCGCTCCTCCAGCTCCCGCAGATAGCGCAGCCGCTCCTCGGCGGTGCGCAACTGGGCGTCGTCGAGCATCTCCGTCGCCTCTTTGCGGTAGCGGGCGATGAACGGCACGGTGGCGCCGTCGTCGAGCAGCCGCACCGCCGCCGTGATCTGCCGCTCGCGTACGCCGAGCTCCTCGGCGATTCTGGCCTCAATCGATACCGACGCCGTCACGTCCGCCCCGCTTTCTGTCATCTGTGGCGGAGTGCATTGTGGCAGGTCCGGCTGACAGCCGGGCGCCCGGCGGGAGCTGCCCCGGTCGCCCGGCGGGTCGGAGGCGGCCCGGGGCGCGCTCCGGACGCCGGCAGGGACGCGCCCCGGGCCTGGCGGGCACGGGGTCAGACGGTGCGGCGGCGCGACCTCCGGCCGCTCCGGGAGGCGCCGCTGAAGAGCCGGGCGACCAGCCGGAAGGGGAGCGTCACGATCGTGGCAAGGGCGCCGCCGATCATGCGCAGGATGTCGGCGATGGCTCGCATATCCGTCCTCCTCGCTACTCGGGTCGAGAACTGCGGGTAGCCCTCAGGACGTTGGGCAAACACCCGGCCCGCGGCCCGGCGCCGGTCTCAGCCCTTGCCGAAGATGTCCTTGGGCATCGCCCCGGCGGCCAGCGCGGCGGCGGTGTAGCCCGTGGCCAGCTCGGTCAGCCGTGCCACGCCCGCGGCGCCCAGACGCGCGTACGGAGCGAGGTCCACCCGGTCCGTCTCCTCCTCCAGCGCCTTGCGCAGCGCCGTGCCCTCCTCCGTCAGCTCGCCGTCCGCGGTCAGCAGCCCGCGGGCCCGCAGCCGTTCCTGCGCCGCCGCCCACTCCTCGGTCTCCCAGCCGCGCGAGTACCGGGAGAACTCCGGTGTGAAGCCGAAGCCGGAGGCGGTGTGGGTGACCTGGGCCTCCAGACCGTCGAGTCCGGCGTGGGCAAGGACCGCGTCGTGGCTGTCGCCGCGGTGCTCGCGCAGTTGGGTCGCGGCGTGCCAGAGCACCAGATGCGGGGCGTCCGGCACCGGCTGCGCGGCCTCGGCCGCGTACAGTGCCCGCCCGGCGCGCTCCCCGCCGGCCGCCGCCCGCTGCGCCAGCTCCGCGGCCTCGGCCAGCTCCGGCGAGGCGATCGTCTCCTCACCCAGCAGCCGCCGCAGCACGGCGTCGGCGACGCGCAGCCGGGCCGCCAGCACGGTGGCCGGGTCCGCGGTCCGCCAGGCCGCGGGCAGGTGCCGCGCGATATGCCGGTGGCTGTAGTTGTAGAACGCGGCGGTGACGACGCCGGGCCCGACCGGGCCCATGGCGGCGGACCTGGCGGTGAAGTACGCGGCGTGCCAGCCCTCGATCCCGATGCCCGCGAACTCCTCGGTGAACTCCGGTGCGAAGTAGATCGCCGAGTGCAGCGGGTTGAGGACCTGTTGGCAGCGGCGGCCGGCGCGCGGCGGGAGTGATGTCATGCGATCAGGCTAGTGAGCGGGCGCTTAGTCGCGGAAGGGGCCGACCGGCATGGCAGGAAAGGTGGGATCTTCGTCATTGCTGCCGCGGCGGCAGGAGCCCACGATGGAGCCATGACAGCCCGCAGCGTTCTCTGCGTCCTCTTCGACGACATGCAGAGCCTCGGCCTCACGGGCCCGCTGGAGGTGTTCGCCGGAGCCGAGCGGGCCGCCCCCGGCACGTACCGGAGCCGCACGGCCTCCCGCGCCGGCCTGCCGGTGCGCACGTCCTCCGGGCTCACCCTGACGCCGGACGGTCCGCTGGCCGACGCCCCCGCGCCGCACACGCTCGTCGTGCCCGGCGGCCACGGCGCCCGCCGCCCGCAGCCGGAGATCACCGCGTGGCTGCTGCGCTCCCGCAGCCGGTTCGTCCTGGAAGGCGTACGGGACTGAGCGCACGGCGGCTCCGCGCGGCCGGGCCCGCGGGCGTCATACGGACCAGGTGAAGCGCGGCTCGCGGCGCTCCAGGAAGGCGGCGACGCCCTCCGCGGTGTCCCCGGCCGTACGCGCCTGCCGGGCCCAGTGCGCGATACGTGCCGCGTCCGCCGCGGCGTCGGCGGGGGACCCCTCGTCCCCGTACGCCCAGGCCGTGTCGGCGAAGTCCTTCGCCGCCGCCTGCGTGAGCTGCGAGCGGGCCGCGAGCACCGCGGTGAACTCCGCCACCCGCCCGTCGAGTGCGGCCGCGGGCAGCACCTCGTCCACCAGGCCGGTGCGCAGCGCCCGCGCCGCGTCGATCAACTCCGCCGAGAACAGCAGGTACTTCGCGGTCGCGGGGCCCACCAGCCGCACCAGCCGGCGCGTCGCGCCGGCCGGGTAGACGAGGCCCAGCTTCGCCGGCGTGACCCCGAACAGCGCGTCCCCGGCGGCGAACCGCAGGTCGCAGGCGGCGGCGAGCTGACAGCCGCCGCCCACGCAGTGCCCGCGTACGACCGCCAGCGCGGGCTTGGGAAAGCCGGCGAGGGCCTCCTCGGCGGCCTCGGCGAGATCCTGTGTGCCCGCGCTGCCCGCCCGCAGCGAGCCGATGTCGGCGCCCGCGCAGAACGTGCCGCCCGCGCCGGTGAGCACCAGCGCGCGTACCCCCCGGTCCGCCGCGAGCCCTGCCAGCAGGCCGGGCAGCGCCCGCCACATGTCGGGCGTCATCGCGTTGCGCTTGGCCGGGTTGCTGATGACCACGGTCGCCACGCCGCCGTCGACCCCGCACCGCAGCTCGCCTTCGCTCATGACCGGCAGCCTCTCACGGCCGGGCGCGCGCCGGGACCGGCCGCGGGGCCGTCCCGGCGCGCGCCTCGCCTACAGCGGCTCGATGTCGCCCAACTCCTCGTCCAGCGCCAGCCAGCGCGTGATGCCGATGTCGCGCAGGAAGGGCACGTCGTGGCTGGCGACCACGAGCGCCCCCTCGTACGACTCCAGCGCCTTCACCAACTGGCGCACGCTCGCGATGTCCAGGTTGTTCGTCGGCTCGTCCAGCATCAGCAACTGAGGTGCCGGCTCCGCCAGCATCAGCGCCGCCAGCGTGGCCCGGAACCGCTCCCCGCCCGAGAGCGTGCCGACCCTCTGGTCGGCCCGGCCCTGCCGGAACAAAAAGCGCGCCAGCCGGGAGCGGATCTGCTGGTTGGACGCCGCGGGCGCCAGCAGGGCCACGTTCTCGACGATGCTCAGCGCGTCGTCCAGCACGTCGAGCCGCTGCGGCAGGTAGCGCAGCGGCACGTGCACCGCCGCCTCGCCCGCCACCGGCGCGAGCTGCCCCGCGATCGTGCGCAGCAGCGTGGACTTGCCCGCGCCGTTGCGCCCGGTCAGCGCGATCCGCTCCGGGCCGCGCACCTGCAGCGCCCCGACCCGCGCCCCGTAGCACAGCTCCAGCTCGCGCAGCATGAGGACGTCCCGGCCCGCCGGGACGGCGGTGTATGACAGGTCGACGCGGATCTCGTCGTCGTCCCGTACCGCCGCCTCCGCCTCGTCGAGCCGCTCTTTGGCGTCCTTCAGCCGCTCCTCGTGCATGATGCGGTGCTTGCCGGCGGAGACCTGGGCCTCCCGCTTGCGCGCGTTCATGATGATTTTCGGCTCGCGCTTGTTCGCGAACTGCTTGTCGGCGTACCGCTTGCGCTTGCTCAGCTTCTCGTGCGCCTCCGCCAGCTCGCGCTTTTGCCGCTTGAGGTCAGCCTCGGCGGAGCGCGCCATGCGCTCCGCGGCCTCCTGCTCGACGGCCAGCGCCTCCTCGTACGCCGTGAAGTTGCCGCCGTACCAGGTGACCTGGCCGTCCCGCAGGTCGGCGACCTGGTCGACGCGGTCGAGAAGCTCGCGGTCGTGACTGACGATCACCATGACGCCCGGCCACGACTCCACGGCCGCGTAGAGCCGGCGGCGGGCCTTCAGGTCGAGGTTGTTCGTCGGCTCGTCGAGCAGCAGCACGTCCGGCCGCTGCATGAGCAGCGCGGCCAGCCGCAGCAGCACCGACTCGCCGCCGGAGACCTCGCCGATGGTGCGGTCGAGGCCCACGTGCGCCAGGCCGAGCTGGTCGAGGGCGGCGCGGGCGCGTTCCTCGACGTCCCAGTCGTCGCCGACGGCCGTGAAGTGCTCCTCGGCGACGTCGCCCGACTCGATGGCGTGCAGCGCGCGCCGCACACCGTCGATCCCCAGCACCTCGTCGACCCGCGCGGCGGTGTCCAGCACGAGGTTCTGCGGGAGATAGCCGACGGCGCCCGCGGCCCTGACCGTGCCGGCGGCCGGCGTCAGCTCCCCGGCCATCAGACGCAGCAGCGTGGACTTGCCCGTGCCGTTGCGGCCGATCAGCCCGGTACGCCCGGGGCTTACCGCGAGGTCGAAGCCCTCGAAGACGGTCGTGCCGTCGGGCCAGGTGAAGGCCACCCCGGTGCAGATGACGGAGGCGGCGGCGTGCGGCGTGGAGGGAAATGACATGGCGTCTCCCGGTGAAGCTCGTAGGGGTGCGACGGGGGGCGTCGGCACCGGACGGCGACCTGGGAGAGCCGGGTGGAACGAAAGCGGGGCCGGGTGCCCTGCAGGGGAGGAAGGTGGCTCGAGCCGTGAGGTCGCACGTGCCGCACGCGGGCGATGCCGCGGGCACGGTGCCGTGGAGACCTCAGACGAGCAACACCTTCTCCAATCGTCGACTGCAAGGGCACTGCGAAGGTACGACGGTTCAACGGGGATCGGCAACCGATTATTTCGATCTCAGCGCAGGCCGGTCGTGGCGCAGCCGGTCGGAAGGTGACGAATGCCAGTCAAGTTCGGCTCGCCGGGTGGTGGGGCTCCGGTGATTGCCAACACTCTGAGGGTGAGCGGTGGTGAAAACAGGTGCCGGCGGTGAGCGCCGGCGGCGGTCCGAGACCCGAGCCAGGGCAGGTGGTCCCGGCGGCGTACGAGGGCACCTGGACGTTCGGGGCCCCGGCGCTCGACTCCTCGGTGCCCCAGTCCCGGCACGCCGTACGCGACCTCCTCGTCCGCCGGCGTGTCCCCATCGGCGAGGACCTGCTGCAGGGCGTGCTGCTGATCGTCTCGGAGCTGGTGACGAACGCGGTCCGGCACGCCGGGGTGCTCTCCCCGGAGATCGGGGTGGAGCTGTCGGTCAGCGCCGGCTGGGTCCGCGTCGCCGTCCGGGACCAGCACCCCTACCGCCCGAAGGCCCTACAGGCGGACGAGGACGAGACGGGCGGCCGGGGCCTGCTCCTGGTCAAGACGCTCACGAGCGAGGCGGGCGGCACCTGTGACGTGGCGCACACCGTCGACGGCGGGAAGGTGATCTGGGCCTCCCTCCCGCTCGCGGGCGTCACCAGCCGGACGCCGGACCCGTCAGCTCCCGGATGGCCGGCCTGGCCGCGTCGAGCACCGTCATGAACCACGCCGAGAACGGTTCCCCGGCGTGCTGCTCGACCAGCTCGTCCGGTGTGACGAAGGCGACCGCGCCGACCTCGTCGGCGGCCGGCCGCGGCTCGGCGCGCAGCAGCCCGGCGAAGAGGTGGTTGTACTCGTGCTCCACCAGGCCCGAGGCGGGGTCCGGGTGGTGGTAGGTGACCGTGCCCGCCTCCGCGAGCAGCACGGGTGAGACTCCCAGCTCCTCGAAGGTGCGGCGGGCGGCGGCGGCGAGCGGCGACTCGCCGGGGTAGGGGTGGCCGCAGCAGGAGTTGGACCACACGCCGGGGGAGTGGTACTTGCCCGGCGCACGCTGCTGGATCAGCATCCGCCCTGCGGTGTCGAAGAGGAACACGGAGAACGCCCGGTGCAGCCGGCCCGGCGCCCGGTGGGCGGACAGCTTCTCCGCGGTGCCGACGGTGGTGCCGTCCTCGTCGACGAGCTCCAGCATGATCTCTTCGGTGGCGGCCGGCATGAACATCCTTTGCGTCCGATCTACGGCGTCCGGTGCGGCGGCGCTCCGGTCCCGCGGCGGGCGGAGCCGGCGGAACGCCTCGTTCAGTCTGCCTCACCGGGGGCGGCTCAATGACAGAGATGGGCCTCGTGCGCGGCGTGTCCGGCGGGCTCGATCTGGAACGTGCAATGGTCGACATCGAAGTGATCGCCGAGGCACCCCTGGAGATCGTGGAGCAACCTTTCCTGACCCACCGACTGCAGCACGTCCTCCTTGACCACGACGTGCGCCGATATCACCGGCATTCCCGAGGTGATCGTCCACACATGCAGATCGTGCAGCTCCATCACCCCCGGGAGCTCAAGGATGTGCGTCCGTACCTCGGAGACGTCCACGTCCCTGGGCGCCGCCTCCAGCAGCACGTCCAGCGCCTCGCGCAGCAGCCGGAACGTGCGCGGGATGATCATCGAGCCGATGGCGAGCGAGGCGACCGGGTCCGCGTACTGCCAGCCGGTGGTGACGATGACCAGAGCCGAGATGATCACCGCGACCGACCCCAGGGCGTCCGCCAGCACCTCCAGAAAGGCGCCGCGCACGTTCAGGCTCTCCCGTCGGCCGCGCATCAGCAGGGCCAGCGAGATCAGGTTGACCACCAGGCCGGCGACACCGAACGCGAAGGTCAGTCCGCCCTCGATCTCCGGCGGGTCCAGGAAGCGGCGCACCGCCTGATAAAGGATGTAGCCGCCGACGCCGAAGAGCAGCAGACAGTTGGCCAGCGCCGCCAGGATCTCGGCCCGTGCGAAGCCGAAGGTGCGCCGCTCGCTGGTCGGCCGGTTCGCGAAGTGGATCGCCAGCAGCGCCATGGACAGCCCGACCGCATCGGTGGCCATGTGCCCGGCGTCCGCGACGAGCGCCAGCGAGCCGGTGATCACCCCGCCGACCACCTGCAGGCCCAGCACCGACAGGGTGAGCACCAGGGCGATGCGCAGCCGGCCGCGGTGCGCCGCCGAGGCCGTACCGCCGGCCGGCCCGTGGGAATGGTCGTGCCCTGCACCCATGCCGCATGCCCTCCGTTCCCGGTGGTCCCGGACAGGCCCTCGTACCTGCCCGGCGATCTCAGTGAACTACGGGCAGGGGGTATTCGCCAAACCCTGACATGAAGTCGGTTTTCATCGTCTGACCTGCGGAAACGCTCCTGCGAGCGTCTCGGCTGGTCAGCCCCGCCGCGCGGCCGGACGGCCGTGCAGCCAGCCCGCCCAGGCGGACTCGACCATGGCGCGCACGTCCAGCCGGGGGACCCAGCCCAGTTCCTTGGCCGCCAGCTCGTACGACGCGACCACCCGGGCCGGGTCCCCGGGGCGCCGGGGATGAATCACCGGAGCGTGCTCACGGCGCCCTGTGACCTCGGCGACGACCTCGGCCAGCTCCCGCACCGACACGCCGGTGCCGCTGCCGAGGTTCACCGTCAGGTCGCCGGAGACCGCCGGGGCGGCGACCCGGCGGGCCGCCGCCAGGTGGGCGCCCGCGAGGTCGACGACGTGGACGTAGTCGCGTATGCACGTGCCGTCGGGGGTGGGGTAGTCGTCGCCGAAGATCCGCATCGGCTCGTTGGCGGTCAGCCGCTCGAAGAACATCGGGACCACGTTGGACACGCCCGTGTCCGCCAGCTCCGGGGCGTCGGCCCCGGCGACGTTGAAGTAGCGCAGACAGGCCGTGGCCAGCCCGTGTGCGCGGCCGGTGGCCCGCAGCAGCCACTCGCCGGCGAGCTTGGTCTCGCCGTACGGGTTGATCGGCAGGCAGGGGGTGTCCTCGGTGACGAGGTCGACGTCGGGCATGCCGTAGACGGCGGCGGAGGAGGAGAGGACGAAGCGGCGCACGCCCGCGGCCACCACGGCCTCCAGCAGCACGCCCAGACCGTGCACGTTCTCCCGGTAGTACGACAGCGGCTGCTCCACGGACTCGCCGACCTGCTTCTTCGCAGCCAGGTGCAGCACGCCGGTGACGCCGTACTCGGCGAAGGTGCGGTTGAGCAGCAGCCGGTCCAGGAACGTGCCGCGCACCAGGGGTACGTCCGCGGGCAGCCGGGCCGGGTTCCCGGTGGACACGTCGTCCAGGACGACGACCCGCTCCCCGGCACCCGTCATGGCCCGCACGACATGCGCGCCGATGTATCCGGCCCCGCCGGTGATCAACCACGTCATGGCGGAACACTACCGCCCCGGTTTGGAGCACGGGTGCGAGCTGCGAAATGATGATCGCCACCCGGTCGAGGCGAACGGGCGGTGAACCCGTGGTTCCAGGGATCCGCTAACCTCTGCCGACAGCCGCCCGGCCGGACGGGGGAGGGGCGGACCCGCCTGCCGTCCCGCCTGCCAAGGAGTGAGTTCGTCTGCGGACCGCAATCCTGATCGGCCCCCCCGTCCCCGGGTCCCCGCTGGAGAGCGACCTCGCGTCGCTGGGCTACGACGACGTGCGTACCGCCGCGGACGTGGCCGACGCCGCCACCGTCCTCGCGCTGCTGCCCGAGGACGGCCGGGTCGCGCTCGTCGACAGCCGCTTCGTCGGCCACCGGCACAGCCTGCGCCTCACGCTGGCGGACCCCCGCTTCCCCGCCGCGGCCCTGCCCGGCGTGGTCGCGGTGCGGACGTCCGCCGCCCGCACCGCGCTCGCCCGCGCGGTGATGCGCAGCCGGACCCTGGACGGCGTCGCTGAGCAGACCGCCGCGCAGCTCGCCGACTCCGGCGGTGCGCTGGCCCGGCCGGAGCTGGGCGTGCTGGTGGCGGCCGTCCCCGAGGACGCCCTGGCCCGGGCGAGGGCGACGGACGCGGTCGCCGCCGTGGACGAGGAGAAGGCCCGGCTGCGCGCCGCGGTCAAGAGCCGCGACGGGTTCTTCACCACCTTCTTCATCAGCCCCTACTCGCGCTACCTCGCCCGCTGGTGCGCCAACCGCGGCCTCACCCCGAACCAGGTCACCACCGCCTCGCTGGCCACCGCCGTGCTCGCGGCCGGCTGCGCGGCCACCGGCACCCGCGCGGGCTTCGTCGCCGCCGGCGTGCTGCTGCTCCTCTCCTTCGTGCTGGACTGCACCGACGGCCAGCTCGCCCGCTACTCGCTGCAGTACTCCACGATGGGCGCCTGGCTCGACGCCACCTTCGACCGGGCCAAGGAGTACGCCTACTTCGCGGGTCTCGCCCTCGGCGCCGCCAACGCCGACGGCGACGACGTGTGGGCCCTCGCGCTGGGCGCCATGGTGCTGCAGATCTGCCGGCACGTCGTGGACTTCGCCTTCAACGAGTCCATCGCCGGCACCGCCGCCGCGGCCGGGGGCACCGCCCCCGCCCGCGGAGCCGGGGGGGACGGGAACGGCCCCGCCTTCGCCCTCTCCGACCGGCTCGACCGGCTCGGCTGGACCGTGTGGCTGCGCCGCATGGTCGTGCTGCCGATCGGCGAGCGCTGGGCGCTGATCGCCGTGCTCACCGCCGTCACCACGCCGCGCGTCGTCTTCGTCGTGCTGCTCATCGGCATGGCGCTCGCCGCCTCGTACACCACCGCGGGCCGCGTGCTGCGCTCCCTCAGACGCCGCGCCCAGCGCAGCGGGCAGGCGCTGAAGGCCCTGGACGAGCTGACCGACACCGGCCCGCTCGCCGAGGCCGCCTCTCGCTCCCTGCGTGCCTCCGTGCGCTCCCTGCCGTCGTACGCCGCGCCCGCCCTCGCCGCCGCCGGCGGCGCGTTCCTCGTGGCGCTGGCACTCGTCACCCCGTACGGCACCTGGTGGCCGCTGATAGGCGCCGCCGTCTACGTCCTGACGTCGGCACTCGCCGTCGCCCGGCCGCTGGCCGGCCCGCTGGACTGGCTTGTGCCGCCGGTCTTCCGGGCCGCCGAGTACGGTCTCGTCCTGGTGCTCGCGGCCCGCTCCGAGGTCAACGGAGCGCTTCCCGCGGCCTTCGGACTGGTCGCCGCGGTCGCCTACCATCACTACGACACCGTGTACCGCATCCGCGGCGGCACGGGTGCGCCCCCGCGCCGGCTGGTGCGGGCGATCGGCGGGCACGAGGGACGGGCGCTGGCGGTCACGCTGGCGGCAGCCCTGCTGACCGGCACGCGCTTCACGTTCGCGCTCGCGGCCATGGCCGCGGCCGTGGCGCTGGTGGTGCTCACCGAGAGCATCCGCTTCTGGGTCTCCTCCGGAGCCCCCGCTGTACACGACGAAACAGGAGAACCCGCATGATCGGCCTCGTGCTGGCCGCCGGCGCCGGACGGCGTCTGCGCCCCTACACCGACACTCTCCCGAAGGCCCTGGTGCCCGTCGACGGCGAGACCACCGTCCTCGACCTCACCCTCGGCAACTTCGCCGAGATCGGGCTCACCGAGGCGGCGATCATCGTCGGCTACCGCAAGGAGGCCGTGTACGAGCGCAAGGAGGCGCTGGAGCGCACCTACGGGCTGAAGCTCACCCTGATCGACAACGACAAGGCCGAGGAGTGGAACAACGCCTACTCCCTGTGGTGCGGCCGGGATTCGCTCCGGCACGATGTGATCCTCGCCAACGGCGACACCGTCCACCCCGTCTCCGTCGAGAAGACCCTGCTGGCCGCCCGCGGCGACGGCAAGAAGATCATCCTCGCCCTCGACACGGTCAAGCACCTCGCCGACGAGGAGATGAAGGTCGTCGCCGACCCCGAGAAGGGCGTCCAGAAGATCACCAAGCTGATGGATCCGGCCACGGCCACCGGCGAGTACATCGGCGTCACCCTCATCGAGGGCTCCGCCGCCGACGACCTGGCCGACGCGCTGAAGACCACCTTCGAGCGCGACCCCGACCTCTACTACGAGGACGGCTACCAGGAGCTGGTCAACCGCGGCTTCAAGATCGACGTCGCGCCCATCGGCGACGTCGCCTGGGTCGAGATCGACAACCACGACGACCTCGCCAAGGGCAGGGAGATCGCGTGCCGGTACTGACCCGCCTGATTCCGTCGCCGCTGACGGTCGACATCCGGGCCGGGGCGCTGGACGACCTCGCAGACCTCCTCTCCGACCAGCGTGTCGCGCCGTCGGGCCGGCTGGCCTTCGCCATCAGCCCGCGTTCCGGGCAGGCGCTGCGGGACCGCTTCGCGCCGGCGCTGCCCGGCGCCGACTGGTTCGCCGACGCCGACGGCACCATCGACGGCGCGGTGCGGCTCGCCGACTCCATCAAGAGCACGGGCCGCTACGACGCCGTGGTCGGCCTCGGCGGCGGCAAGGTCATCGACTCCGCGAAGTACGCCGCGGCCCGCGTCGGCCTGCCGATGGTCGCCGTGGCCACCAACCTCGCCAACGACGGCCTCTGCTCGCCGGTCTCCACGCTCGACAACGACGCGGGGCGAGGCTCGTACGGCGTGCCGAACCCCATCGCGATCGTCATCGACCTCGACGTCATCCGTGAGGCCCCGGCGCGTTACGTCCGCGCCGGCATCGGTGACGTGACGTGCAAGCTGTCCGCCGTCGCCGACTGGGAGCTGTCCCACCGGGAGACCGGCGAGCCCATCGACGGGCTGGCCGCCGCGATGGCCCGCAGCGCCGGCGACTCGGTGCTGCGCCACCCCGGCGGGATCGGCGACGACGACTTCCTCGTCATCCTCGCCGAGGCGCTGGTGCTCTGCGGCATCGCGATGTCCGTGGCCGGCGACAGCCGCCCTGCCTCCGGCGCGTGCCACGAGATCAGCCACGCCTTCGACCTGCTCTACCCCAAGCGCTGCGCGCTCCACGGCGAGCAGTGCGGCATCGGGGGGACCTTCGCCACGTTCCTCCGCGGCGACCGGGAGACGGCGCTGCTGATGGCGCAGGTGCTGCGCCGGCACAAGCTGCCCGTGCTGGCCGACGACATCGGCTTCGCGGATGACGAGTTCGTGAAGGCCATCGAGTTCGCCCCGCAGACCCGGCCCGGCCGGTACACGATCCTCGAACACCTCGACCTGTCCGCCGACCAGATCAGAGACGCCTACGCCGACTATGCCAAAGCCATCGGTAGCTGAGCTACGGCCCGTGGTCCACCCCGCGGGGGTGAAGGACCGGCGCAGCGGGGAACACTGGGCCGGGCGCCTGTACATGCGCGAGATCTCGCTGCGCGTGGACCGGCACCTGGTCAACACCCGGGTGACGCCCAACCAACTGACGTACGTCATGACGCTCGCCGGCGTCCTCGCCGCCCCGGCGCTGCTGGTCCCCGGGATCACCGGGGCCCTGCTGGGCGTGCTGATGGTCCAGTTGTACCTGCTGCTCGACTGCGTCGACGGGGAGGTCGCCCGCTGGAAACAGCAGTTCTCCCTCGGCGGCGTGTACCTCGACCGGGTCGGCGCGTACCTCTGCGACGCGGCGGTGCTCGTGGGCTTCGGTCTGCGTGCCGCCGACCCGTGGGGCGAAGGCTCCGTCGACTGGCTCTGGGCCTTCCTCGGCACCCTCGCCGCGCTGGGCGCCGTGCTGATCAAGGCGGAGACCGACCTCGTCGGCGTCGCCCGCCACCAGCAGGGGCTGCCGCCGGTCAAGGAGTCCGCGGCCGAGCCGCGCTCGTCGGGAGTCGCCGTGGCCCGCAAGGCGGCGTCGGCGCTGAAGTTCCACCGGCTGATCCTGGGAATCGAGGCGTCACTCGTCATCCTCCTGCTGGCGATCCTCGACCTGGTCAGGGGAGACCTGTACTTCTCCCGGATCGGTGTCGCCGTACTCGCCGCGATAGCGATGCTCCAGACCCTCCTCCATTTGGTCAGCATCCTGGCCTCCAACAGGTTGCGGTGAGCGGAATGACACATGAACACCAGCCCCGGCGGCCGGCGCCGCAGCGCCCCGGGGAGGTCCGGCTCGGTGCCGTCGTCATCACGATGGGCCAGCGTCCCGAGGAGCTGCGCGCGCTGCTGGAGTCGGTCGCCAAGCAGGACGGCGCGCCGGTCGAGGTGGTCGTCGTGGCCCAGGGCGTGACCCTGCCGGACATCCCGCAGGGCGTACGGGTCGTGGAACTGCCCGAGAACCTGGGCATCCCCGGCGGGCGCAACGCCGGCATCGAGGCGTTCGGCGACGGCGGCCGCGACGTCGACGTGCTGCTTTTTCTGGACGACGACGGTCTTCTGCCCCAGCAGGACACCGCGCGGCTGGTGCGTGAGGCGTTCGCCGCCGACCCGCGGCTGGGCATCGTCAGCTTCCGCATCGCCGACCCCGTGACCGGGCTCACACAGCGCCGGCACGTGCCCCGGTTGCGCGCCTCCGACCCGATGCGCTCCTCGCGCGTCACCACGTTCCTCGGCGGCGCCAATGCGGTGCGCACGGCGGTGTTCCAGGAGGTCGGAGGGCTGCCGGACGCCTTCTTCTACGCCCACGAGGAGACCGACCTCGCCTGGCGGGCGCTCGATGCGGGCTGGCACATCGACTACCGCGCCGACCTGGTCCTGCACCACCCGACGATGCCGCCCAGCAGGCACGCCACGTACCACCACAACGTGGCCCGCAACCGCGTCTGGCTGGCCCGCCGGAACCTTCCGCTGCCGCTCGTCCCGGTCTATCTCGGTGTCTGGTTCCTTCTCACCGTGGCACGCAGCCCCTCGCCGGCTGTGCTGAAATCATGGCTCGTAGGCTTCCGAGAGGGCTGGCGCGCACCGTGCGGGCCGCGCAAGCCCATGAAGTGGCGTACGGTGTGGCGGCTGACCCGGCTGGGACGACCGCCCGTGATCTGACAAGCTCGTACCGTTGAGTGTCTGAGGACGAAAGTTACCGACTGTGAGCGATACGGCAGTGGGCGCTCCGCCCAAGCGCCATCCCGACGACGGGCTGTCCCCGGCCGAGCTGGCCGCCAAGTACGGCCTCTCGGTGAGCGGCGCGCGCCCCGGGCTCCCCGAGTACGTGCGGCAGCTCTGGGCGCGCCGCCACTTCATCATGACCTTCTCGCGCGCCAAGCTCACCGCGCAGTACAGCCGGGCGAAGCTGGGCCAGGTCTGGCAGGTGCTGACCCCGCTGCTGAACGCGACGGTCTTCTTCTTCATCTTCGGCGTGCTGCTCGGCGGCCGGGCCGGGATGAGCAACGACGTCTACATCCCGTTCCTCGTCACGGGGGTGTTCGTCTGGACGTTCACCCAGCAGTCCGTGATGTCGGGCGTGAAGTCGATCTCCGGGAACCTGGGCCTGGTGCGGGCACTGCACTTCCCGCGGGCCGCCCTGCCGATCTCGTTCTCGCTGCAGCAGTTGCAGCAGTTGCTCTACTCGATGACGGTGCTGGCCGTCATCCTGGTCGCCTTCGGCTGGTACCCGGACTGGACCTGGCTGCTGATCGTGCCGATCCTGGCGCTGCAGTACGTCTTCAACACCGGTCTGGCGATGGTCGTGGCCCGGCTGGGCAGCGACACCCCGGACCTGGCGCAGCTCATGCCGTTCATCCTGCGCGCCTGGATGTACGGCTCGGGCGTCATGTTCCCCCTGCAGTACATGATGACGGTGCGGGCGAATGCGCCGCAGTGGGCCGCCGACCTCGTCGCGATGAACCCGGCCGCTGTATACATGGACCTCATGCGCTTCGCCCTCATGGGGGACTACCCGAAGAGCTACATGCCGCCGAACGTCTGGTTGCTGGCGGCGGGCTGGGCAGTGGTGGTCGGCGCGTTCGGTTTCGTGTTCTTCTGGAAGGCTGAGGAGCGATATGGCCGTGGCTGAACATCCGGCGAGCCGCGCCGAGGCCGACACGCCCGACGGCGGGCGGGTACCCACGGTCATCGCGGACGACGTGCACATCGTCTACCGGGTGCAGGGCGGGGCCCGCGGCAAGGGCAGCGGCGCCGCCGCCCTCAACCGCATCCTGCGCCGGGAGAAGAGCAACAGGGTGCGCGAGGTGCACGCGGTGCGCGGGGTGAGCTTCACGGCGTACCGCGGCCAGGCCATCGGCCTGATCGGCTCCAACGGCTCCGGCAAGTCGACGCTGCTGAAGGCCATCGCGGGCGTGCTGCCCGCGCACAGCGGCAAGGTGTACACCAACGGCCAGCCCTCGCTCCTCGGCGTCAACGCGGCGCTGATGAACGACCTGACCGGCGAGCGGAACGTGATGCTCGGCGGGCTGGCGATGGGCATGACCCGCGAGCAGATCCGCGAGCGGTACCAGAGCATCGTCGACTTCTCCGGCATAAACGAGAAGGGCGACTTCATCACCCTGCCCATGCGGACCTACTCCTCCGGCATGGCGGCGCGGCTGCGGTTCTCCATCGCCGCGGCCAAGGACCACGAGGTGCTGATGATCGACGAGGCCCTGGCCACCGGCGACCTGAGGTTCCGCAAGCGCTCCGAGGCCCGGCTGCGCGAACTGCGCAAGCAGGCCGGCACGGTGTTCCTGGTCAGCCACACCAACAAGTCCATCCGCGACACCTGCGACCGGGTGCTGTGGCTGGAGAAGGGCGAGTTGGTGATGGACGGGCCGACGGACGACGTGCTGAAGGAGTACCAGGAGTTCTCCAAGCGCTAGTACTACAGGGCTAGATCTTGATCATGGGGTGGTGGGAGACTCTGGCTGTGGCCACGACACAGCCCCGTGATCAAGATTGTCCGTCGGACGCCGTCAGCCCGGCCGATTTAGCCGTCTGGGACCGAGAGTTCGCCGCGCTGGGCGAGCGGATAACCCCACTGTTCTACCGCCCGGAGTCCCAAGGGCACGCCCTTCAGTACCTGCGTGGGCTCCTCTCCCCGTTGCAGCGCAAGAACGGCTGGACCATGGCCGAGTTCGCCGGT
>NZ_AXVU01000036.1:0-64103 GCF_000482585.1 Streptomyces sp. CNQ329
GCCCGGCGACCGCCCGCCCCCGGCGCCGCCGTACCCCGACCCGCCGCGCCTCACGCATACCCGCAGCCCGGTGCGGTACCCCGGACGCGCTGCGCGGGGGGCGGGGCACATCTGGAACCGCCGATCCACCACCCGTCGGGTCGATCCCCGCGGCTGCAAGGAGCAGATCGCGCGGGACTCGCGCATGAGGCCGTCGTCGGGTCCATCCCCGCGTGTGCAGGGAGCAGCGACGCGGAGCTGATGGCCCGGCACGCCCGCCAGGGTCCATCCCCGCGTGCGCGGGGAGCAGCAAGGCGCCGTTCTTGACCTGGAACAACGCCCAGGGTCCATCCCCGCGTGCGCGGGGAGCAGTCAGGCAGGAGCAGGCCGAGGACGAAAGGGCCGGGTCCATCCCCGCGTGCGCGGGGAGCAGTTGATCCACAGTTGGGCTGCGGGGCTGGACCCGGGGCCATCCCCGCGTGCGCGGGGAGCAGTACCGGGTAACAACTAACGACTCACGACGCTCGGGGCCATCCCCGCGTGCGCGGGGAGCAGATCTACGAGGACGGGCAGCCCGCGATGCTGTGGGGGCCATCCCCGCGTGCGCGGGGAGCAGCGTCGGCAGCTCGTTCAGCAGGTTGTTGTCGAGGGTCCATCCCCGCGTGCGCGGGGAGCAGACTCGCTGGCCTGCATCTTCATCGATCAGGGAGGGCGTCCTGAGCAACAAACAGAGATTCGGACATTTCCACCATCTGGCCGCAGGGACTCTCTGTTGCAGACAGGTTCGCGGGGACGGACTCTGCACGCTACGGCACGAGTTCAGCCTCAACCAAGTAGCAGGATCACCCACCGAACCCCAGCGCCCCGCCCGGCACCCACCGGCCAGGCGCCGCCCCGCACGACGGTACGGCCCTTGTGCCGTCGTGCGGGGTCCGGTCACGCTCCGCGCAGGACCGCGCCCGTCTCCTCCGCCGCCCGGGCCACCGCGGCGTCGCGGGCGGCGCCCGCTTCCTCGGCGGTCAGCGTGCGGTCGGCGGCGCGGAACCGCAGCGCGTAGGCGAGCGACTTGCGGCCCTCGCCCACCTGCTCGCCGGTGAAGACGTCGAACAGCCGCACCGACTCCAGCAGATCCCCCGCGCCCGCGCGCAGCGCCCCGGCGACCCGCGCCGCCGGCACGTCCGCCGCCACGACCAGCGCCACGTCCTGCGTGGCCACCGGGTACGTGGAGATGCGCGGCGCCTGCACCGGCCCGCCGCCGGCGATCTCCAGCAGATCGAGCGAGACCTCCATCGCGCACGTGCGCTCCGGCAACTGCAGCGCCTTGACCACCCGCGGGTGCAGCTCCCCGGCGTGGCCGACGACCCGCCGCTCGCCGTCGATGACCGCGAAGAGCGCCGCGCACCTGCCCGGGTGCCACGGCGCGTGCCGGTCGGCCTCCACCGCAAGCTCCACGCCCGCCTCCCGGGCCACCGTACGGGCCGCCTCCACCGCGTCCGCCCACTCGGCGGGACGGCCCGCGCCCCACCAGCCGGCCCGTTCGCGGGCACCGGCGAGGATGACGGTGGCGCGGCGCGGCTGTTTGGGCAGGGCGGCGTCGGGCCGGGCGATTTCCTCGTCGGTGGGCCGCCGGTCGACCGGCAGCCGGACCGGCGCGGTCTCGTGGCCGGAGGGCCGGAAGACCAGTCCGGTCTCGAAGAGCGCCAGGTCCGCGGCGCCGCGTCCGTGGTTGCGGCGCAGCGCGGCGAGCAGGCCGGGCAGCAGCGTGGTGCGCAGCGACGGCTCCTCGTCGCTGAGCGGGTTGTCGAGGGTGACGGTACGGCGGCGGGCGTCGTCCGGCTCCAGGCCGAGGGCGTCGAGGGCCGCCTCGCCGAGGAACGGGTAGTTCAGCACCTCGACGTAGCCCGCCCCGGCCAGCGCCCGGCCGGCCCTGCGGTGCAGCCGCTGCCGGCCGGTCAGGCCGCGGCCGGCCGGCGGCCGGGGCAGCGTCGACGGCAGGTTCTCGTAGCCTTCGAGCCGGATGACCTCCTCGGCGAGGTCGTTCGGCGAGGCCAGGTCGGGGCGCCAGGACGGCACGGTGACGGTCAGCTCGTCGGCGCCGTAGACGTCGCAGCCGACCTCCTGCAGCCGGCGCACCACGGTCTCGCGGCCGTACGTCACGCCCGCCACCCGGTCGGGGTGGTCGGCCTTCATCCGTACGGTACGCGGCCCGCCGAGCGCGGTGATCTCGGTCACGCCCGCCTCGGCGGAGCCGCCCGCCAGCAGCACCAGCAGGTCCACGGCGCGCTGCGCCGCGGCCGGGCCCGCATGCGGGTCCACGCCGCGTTCGAAGCGGCGCGACGCCTCGGAGGTGAGGCGGTGACGGCGGGAGGTACGCGCGATGGAAACGGGGTCGAAGTGCGCGGCCTCGATGACGATCTCGGTGGTGCCCGCCACGCTGCCGAGCAGGTGGTCGCGCACCGCGGCCTCGGCGATCTCGGTGTCGGCGCCGCCCATCACCCCGGCCAGCCCGATGGGGCCGCGGTCGTCGGTGATCAGCAGGTCCTCCGGGTCGAGGGTGCGCTCGACGCCGTCGAGGGTGGTGAGCTTCTCGCCGGGCGTCGCGCGGCGGACGCCGATCGGGCCGTCGAGCCGGGCGCGGTCGTAGGCGTGCAGCGGCTGGCCGATCTCCAGCATCACGCAGTTGGTGACGTCCACGGCGAGCGAGATCGGGCGCATGCCGGCCTTCTGCAGCCGGCGCTGCAGCCAGATCGGCGAGCGCGCCTCGGGGTCGACGCCGGTGACGACGCGGGCGGTGAACCGGTCGCAGCCGCGCAGGTCCTCGACCTTGACCTTGTAGCCGTAGTCGTTCGGCGCGGGCACGTCCAGCAGCGCCGGGTCGCGCAGCGGCAGGCCGTAGGCGATGGCGGTCTCGCGGGCGACGCCGCGCAGGGACAGCGCGTAGCCGCGGTCGGGGTTGACGGCGATGTCCAGGACCTCGTCGTTCAGCTCCAGCAGCTCGATGGCGTCGGTGCCCGGCTCGTACTCCGGCGGCAGCACCAGGATGCCGTCGTGGTCGTCGCCGATGCCGAGCTCGCGCGCCGAGCAGATCATGCCCTCGGAGACCTTGCCGTACGTCTTGCGGGCGCCGATCTTGAAGCCGCCGGGCAGTTCGCCGCCGGGCAGGATGACGACGACCTTGTCGCCGGCGGCGAAGTTGCTCGCCCCGCAGATGATGTTCTGCGGGTCGCCCGTCCCGTTGGCGTCGCCCACGTCCACCTGGCAGTAGCGGATCGGCTTCTTGAACTCCGTCAGCTCCTCGATCGCCAGCACCCGGCCGACGACCAGCGGGCCCGTCAGGCCCGCGCCGAGCCGCTCGACGGTCTCGACCTCCAGCCCTGCGCTGATCAGCTTCGCCTGAACGGCGCGGCCGGTCTCGCCGGCCGGCAGGTCGACGTACTCCCGCAGCCACGAAAGCGGGACTCGCATCAGATCTCCATCCCGAACGGCCGGGTGAAGCGCACGTCACCTTCGACCATGTCTCGCATGTCCTCGACGTTGTGGCGGAACATCAGCATCCGCTCGATCCCGAACCCGAACGCGAACCCGCTGTAGCGCTCCGGGTCGATTCCGCAGGCGACCAGCACCTTCGGGTTGACCATGCCGCAGCCGCCCAGCTCGATCCAGCCCTCCGAACCGCAGGTGCGGCAGGGCCGGTCCGGATTGCCGACGGACTCGCCGCGGCAGACGAAGCAGACCATGTCCATCTCGGCGGACGGCTCGGTGAACGGAAAGTGGTCCGGGCGCAGCCGGGTCCGCATGCCCTCGCCGAAGAGCGAGGAGACCATGTGGTCCAGGGTGCCCTTGAGGTCGGCCATCGTCAGGCCCTCGTCCACGGCCAGCCCCTCGACCTGCATGAAGACCGGGGTGTGGGTGGCGTCCAGCTCGTCGGTGCGGTAGACGCGGCCGGGGCAGATGACGTAGACCGGCGGCTCGCGGTCGAGCATGGAGCGGATCTGCACGGGCGAGGTGTGGGTACGCAGCACGACGCCGGACTCGCCGTCGCGCGGCCGCTCCTCCGCCCCCTCCGGCCGCGGGCCGCGGACGAAGAAGGTGTCCTGCTCGCTGCGCGCGGGGTGGTCAGGCGCGATGTTGAGCGCGTCGAAGTTGAACCACTCCGCCTCGACCTCGGGGCCCTCGGCCACCTCCCAGCTCATCGCCGTGAAGATGTCCTCGACCCGCTCGGAGAGCGTGGTCAGCGGGTGCCTGGCGCCGGCGGGGAAGCGGTCGTAGGGCAGCGTGACGTCCACCGCCTCCTCGACCAGCACGCGCGCGTCCCGCTCGGCCTCCAGCTCCTCCTGCCGCCGCTTGAGGGCCTGGCCGACCTCGCCGCGGGCCCGGCCCACGCGCTTGCCCGCGTCCGCCTTGGCGTGCGGCGGCAGAGCGCCGATCTCCCGGTTGGCCAGCGCCAGGGGTGAGCGGTCGCCGGCGTGGGCGGTCTTCACCTCGCGGAGCTGTGCGAGGTCGCCGGCCGCGGCGATGGCGGCCAGCGCCTCGTCGCGTACCCGGTCGATCTCTTCAGGTTTCAGTGCCTCGACCTCGACAGGGTCGTACGACTTGTTCGGTGCCGACATCTCTTCCCGTGCTTCCGGTTGGCTGGCTGCGCCCCGACCCGGCGGCCGTGGCGGGGTCGGCGAGCGAGGTCGCCGAAGGGCCGGGGGTCGAGTCTAGAGCCTGTCTCACAGACCCTGACGCGCGTGGACGTGGGTGGGGGCCCGCGGGCGGCGGCCGCTGCTCAGGCGAGGTGGGCCGGGGCGCCGACGGGCAACGTAAATCGGAAGCGGGCGCCGCCGCCGGGGGCGGGGCCGACCGTGATGACCCCGCCGTGGGCCTCCACGATGCCCTTGACGATGTACAGCCCCAGGCCGGTGCCGCCGCGCTTGCTGCCCCGCCAGAAGCGGGTGAAGACGCGGCTCATCGACTCCTCCGGGATGCCGGGGCCTTCGTCGCTCACGGTGACCTGGGTGCCTTCCCTGCCGTGGTTGAGAGTGGCGGGTGCCACCTCGATGGTGACAAGTCCCTCGCCGTGCCGCACGGCATTTTCCAGCAGGTTGCCCAGCACCTGGTCGACCTTGTCGGGATCGGCCCACAGGTCGGGCAGCTCGCCGGGTACCAGGGTACGGAAGCGGGCCGGGTCCTGGCCCGCGGTGGTCTGCGCCTCCACGTGCCGGTGCACCGCGGCGACCACGTCGACGCGCTGCTTGCGCACCTCCAGCCGGCCGGAGTCGATCCGGGAGATGTCCAGCAGCTCGGCGATGAGCCGCGTGACGCGGTTGGCGTCGGCGTGCACGGTCTCCAGCATCAGCCGCTTCTGGTCGTCGGTGAACCGCTCCCACTTCGCCAGCAGCGTGGCGGTGAAGCCCTTCACGGACGTCAGCGGCGAGCGCAGTTCGTGCGCGACGGTGGCGATCAGCTCCGCGTGGCTGCGCTCGCTGCGCCGCCGGGCCTCCGTGCCGCGCAGGGTGAGGACGAGCTTGCGCACCGGGCCCGTGGGCCCGTCGCGTACGTAGCGGGCGGCGACCAGCACCTCGCGGTTCCCGGGCAGCAGCAGATTGCGCTCCGGGTGGCCGGTGCGGATGGCCAGGCCCCCGTAGGGGTCCGTCAGCCGCCACCAGCGGCGGCCCTTCAGGTCCTCCAGGGGCAGCGCCTCGGTGAGCGGGCGGCCGAGGACGGCGGCCGGCTCCAGGGCGGTGATCCGCGCGGCGGCGGCGTTGAAGCGCACCACGACGCCGTCCTCGTCGGCCACGACGAGACCGTCCGGCAGATCGTCGGGCGCACAGCCGAGGTCCATGGCCTCGGGCCCGTCATCTGCACTCTCCACCCCGTGAACCCCCTCCCGCAGACCGGGCGTTGGCCTGCCCGTACGGTCGACTCGCGGACCTAGAGCGGTCACCTTACCGGGCGGAGCCGACGGGACGGCACCCGCCGATCGGGCGGTGCGCCCGGGCCGAGGCGTAGAGGCACACGGCGGCGGCGGTGGCCAGGTTGAGGCTCTCGGCGCGGCCGTGGATCGGCACGCGCACGACGGCATCGGCGAGCGCCCTGGTCTCCGGGGGCAGCCCCCATGCCTCGTTGCCGAAGACCCAGGCGGTGGGGGCGGCGAGGGCGCCGTCGTCCAGCTCGTCGTCGAGGTCCCGCTCGCCCGCCCCGTCCGCGGCCAGCAGCCGCACGCCGGCGGCGCGCAGCGCGGCGGCGGCGCGCTCGGCGGGCACGCCGGTGACGACGGGCAGGTGGAAGACGCTGCCGGCGGAGGCCCGTACCGCCTTGGGGTTGTACGGATCCACGGAGGCGTCGGTGAAGACCACGGCGTCGGCCCCGGCGGCGTCGGCGCAGCGCAGTACGGTGCCGGCGTTGCCGGGGTCGCGGACGTGCGCGAGGACGGCGACGAGGCGGGGGCGGGCGGCGACGACACCGGCCAGGGGCACGTCGAGGAACCGGCAGACACCGACCAGGCCCTGCGGCGTCACGGTCTGCGAGAGCCCGGCGACGACCTCCTCCGCGGCGGTGTGCACGCGCACCCCCGCGCCGCGGGCCGACCCGACGATCTCCGCGTGCCGCTCCCCGGCTTCGGGGGTGACGAAGAGTTCCACCAGCGCCGGGCCGTCGCCGCCTGGCCCTCCGGTCCCGTACGCCACCGCCTCCCGGACGGCCTGCGGCCCCTCGGCGAGGAACCTGCGCTCCTTGGCCCGCCCGCTGCGCCGCAGCAGCTTGCGGGCGGCGGTGACGCGGGCGGAGCGCGGCGAGATCGGCTCGGGGGTGCCCATGGACGGCGGGATGACCTTTCGTACGGCAGGTGCTGGCGGCGGAACGCCCCGCACGGACGGCAGAACCCGCAGGCCGGCGCGGCCTGCGGGTTCTCGGTACGTACCGCGCGAGCGCGGCGGCTCAGGCGGCGGACTTCGGCGCGTTGACGTCGCTGGGGAGCGCCTTCTGCGCCACCTCGACGAGCGCGGCGAAGGCACCGGCGTCGTTCACGGCCAGGTCGGCCAGCATCTTGCGGTCCACCTCGACGCCCGCGGCCTTCAGGCCCTGGATGAAGCGGTTGTAGGTGATGCCGTTGGCGCGGGCAGCGGCGTTGATCCGCTGGATCCAGAGCTGCCGGAAGTCGCCCTTGCGCTTCTTGCGGTCGTTGTAGTTGTAGACGAGGGAGTGGGTGACCTGCTCCTTCGCCTTGCGGTAGAGGCGGGAGCGCTGGCCACGGTAACCGCTGGCCTGCTCGAGGATCGCCCGGCGCTTCTTCTGGGCGTTGATTGCCCGCTTGACGCGTGCCACTTGTTCACTCCTTGGGGCTGGGTCGCGTCGGCTGCGCGACCCGGAACGGCTGGGTCCCGGTCTCTTGAGTCGTCCTGCGCCCTGCCGGTGCAGGGCGGCGGCTCACCTGCCGAGAAGCTTCTTGACCTTCTTGGCGTCGGCCTTGGACAGTTCGACCGTGCCGGCGAGGCGCCGGGTGAGAGTCGACGGCTTGTGCTCCAGGTAGTGGCGCCGGTTGGCACGCTGACGCAGCACCTTGCCGGAGCCGGTCACGCGGAAACGCTTCTTGGAACCACTGTGGGTCTTGTTCTTCGGCATCTCGCCGTTCACTCCTCGTCTTCGGCGCCTCCCGCCGCCCCGTAAAAGGGCATGCGGAAGCGTCAGACTGCTTCGTCCTACGTCTTCGGACCCGGGGCGGGTCCGCGATCAGGCCTCGGCGCGCTCCGCCGGAGCGTTGTCGTCGCCCCTGCGCTCCGCCTTGCGGGCGGCCTGGGCCTCCCGGGCTTCGGCCATCGCCTCGGTCTTCTTCTTGTGCGGACCGAGGACCATGATCATGTTGCGGCCGTCCTGCTTGGGGTTGGACTCCACGAAGCCCAGCTCCTGCACGTCCTCCGCAAGCCGCTGCAGCAGCCGCCGGCCCAGCTCGGGACGGGACTGCTCACGACCGCGGAACATGATCGTGATCTTGACCTTGTCACCCTGCTTGAGGAACCGCTCGACGTGACCCTTCTTGGTGTCGTAGTCGTGCGGGTCGATCTTCGGCCGGAGCTTCATCTCCTTGATGACCGTGTGCGCCTGGTTCTTGCGCGCCTCACGGGCCTTCATGGCCGACTCGTACTTGAACTTCCCGTAGTCCATCAGCTTGCACACCGGAGGACGGGCGTTCGCCGCCACCTCGACCAGGTCGAGGTCGTACTCCTGGGCAAGCTCCAGAGCCTTGGCGAGCGGGACGATGCCCACCTGCTCGCCGCTGGGGCCGACAAGTCGCACCTCGGGGACGCGAATCCGGTCGTTGATGCGGGGCTCGGCGCTGATGTGGCCTCCTCATTTCCACCACGCGACTGCCTGGCGGGCAACCACGTCACGTTCTCTTCCGCGGACCACCCGGCGCGGGGCACGAAAAAACCCCGGACAAGGACACAAGTGCGACTCCTGCCGGGGAGCACCACCACGGAGCCAGCCGCGGGGCGCTTGGGACCGGTGACCCGCCGACCGGGGGCCGGAAGGTGGGAGATCGGAGCCTCCACTTGCGGGCCGGTCGCTCCTCTTTCCTGCGTGGTGCGTCCGGCCGGTCGCTGTCCAGCATACCAGTGCCCGGCGAGACCCTGCACCTTTGTGCCCGCCCCCGCGGCGCGGCACGGGCGGTGGTCAGCCGATGACCGGACCCGTGTACGCCTCGCCCGGCCCGCGGCCCGGCTCGTCCGGGTGCTCGGAAGCCTCGCGGAAGGCGAGCTGCAGCGACTTCAGCCCGTCGCGCAGCGGCGCGGCGTGGTACGAGCCGACCTCCGCGGCGCCCGCCGTGACCAGCCCGGCGAGCGCGGTGATCAGCTTGCGGGCCTCGTCCAGGTCCTTGTGCGCGGCGCCTTCCTCGGCGAGCCCGAGCTTCACCGCGGCGGCGCTCATCAGGTGCACCGCCACCGTCGTGATCACCTCCACGGCGGGGACATCGGCGATGTCGCGGGTCATCGCGTCGAAGTCGGGTCCTGCGTCGGCGCCGGGACCGGTATCGCTCATGGGGGCTCGCTTCCTCGTACGGGACCGGAGGCCACCCTAACCAGGGCCCGCGCCGCGGTCCGGGGCCGGGGGCGCGGGCGCCGGTTCAGCGCAGCGTCAACGGCTCGCCGGGCAGCGGGGTGCCCGGCGGCAGCAGGGCCAGGTCCAGGCCGCGGACCAGCCGGGCCCGCAGGGTGGCGTCGGCGGCCAGCGCCTCCGCGACGCCGCGGGCGACCTCGGCGGGGGCGGCGCCGGGGTCCGGGACGAGCGCCAGGGTGCCGTCGGCTTCGCCGGCGCGGGCCAGGGACGCGGCCCGTACCGCCGCGACGCCGGCGACCACGGCGGTCACGGCCGCGACGACGCCCGGGTCGGCCAGCGGATCGGTGCTGCCGCGGCCCTCGGCGGCGGCGAGCAGCGCCGGGCCGGTCAGCTCGTACGGCACGGGGCCGGCGACGTCGAGGACGACGGTGTCGGCGCGCTCCGCGACGGCGGCGCGTACGGCCTGGGGCAGCGGCACGGCCACGGGGCGGGCGGCGGGGTCCCAGCGGGCGAGCGCGGCGGTGGAGGTGAAGGCGGGCAGCGCGCGCCGGCCGCCGGGGACTTCGAGGGTGGGCACCGCCATGTCGCTGCTCTTCTCCCGGCGCAGGCCGTCGTCCCCTTCCTCGGCTTCGCCGAGCAGCGCGACGACGGGGACCAGCACCCGCGTGCCGGCGAGGGCCGCGAGCACCCGGGATCCGGCCCCGGGATCGTCGGGGGCTTCGGCGTACGCGGTCAGGGCGGCGGCGACGCGGGGCTCGGCCGAGCCGTCGTCGCCGGCGAAGCCGGGATCAGGAATGTTCTTCAGCGACACCCGATGAGCCTAGCGGTGGCCCGTGGCCGGCCTGCGGGCGCGGTCCGCCGGGCGGGGGCGCGGGCGGCGGCGGTCCGGCCGGCGGTGCCGCGAAGGGCGAGGGTGCGGGGCCGCGCCGGGCGCCGGCCGCACGCGCTCGCGGGCCGCGCCACAGGAACCACGCGCCGGCGATGAGCCCCACGCCCACGACGCCCGCGGCGAGCGCGAGGCCGTTGGGCCCCTCGTCCTCGGCGGTGACGAGCACGGGCGCCGAGCCGAAGCGCTTCTCGCCGTACGCGGCGGCCTTCGGCTCCTGCGGCGCGGCCTTCAGCTCGCGCGCCGCCACGACGGCCGCCGCCGCGTCCACCCGGCCCGCGCCCAGCTCGTCGCTGCGCCCGCCCGCGGGCGGGTCCTGCGCGGTGTCCCGCAGCAGGTCGCGGATCTGCCAGGGGGTGAGGTCGGGGTTGGCGGCGCGGACCAGCGCGGTGACGCCGGAGACGAACGCGGCGGCGGCGCTGGTGCCCCAGCCCTCGTAGTAGCTGCGGTCGGGGTCGGCGATCGCCACGTCGACCCCGGGGGCGGCGACGGTGGCGTACCAGCGTCTGGTGGAGAAGTCCGCGCGCTCTCCGGAGCGGTCGACGGCGGTGACGGCGATGACGCCGGGGTAGGCCGCCGGGTAGGAGATGCGGTCGCCCTTCTCACCGCTGTTGCCGGCGGACGACACCACGGTCACACCCTTGCGCAGCGCGTACTGCACGGCGGCGTCCTCGCCGGGCTCGGGGTGCGCGGACTTGCTGTCGTCACCGAGGGAGAGGTTGATGACGTCGGCGCCGTTGTCGACGGCCCAGCGGATGCCGTCGGCGAGCGCGCTGCCGCGGGTGTCGCGGGCCTTGCCCCGCTGGGCGTCGCCGTCTTCCAGGATGACCCGTACCGGCAGGATCTTCGCCTCCGGCGCGACGCCCGTGACGCCCTCGGTGGCGCCGGGGCCGTGGCCGTGCGCGGCGATGATGCCGGCCATGGCGGTGCCGTGCCGGGCCCAGGAGTCGTCGCCGCGCCGGGCGCCGAAGCCGACGAAGTCCTTGCCGTCCAGCACCTGTCCGGTGAGGTCGGGGTGGCCGGCGTCCACGCCGGTGTCGAGTACGGCGACGGTGATGCCCTCGCCGCGGGTGGTGTTCCACGCTTCGGGGGCGCGGACGTCGTCCAGGCCCCACTGGAGCGGCTGGAGGCTGTCGGCGTGTGCGGGGGTGGGGCCGGTGCCGAGCAGGGCGGCGGCGGTCAGCGCCGCGAGGAGCGCGGCGGCGCGGCGGCGTCCGGGGAACGGCCGGGTCACCGCGGGGACTCCGTCGCCTCGGCGGAGGTCTTGCGCAGGCCGCGCTCGACGCGGTCGGCGATGCCCTCGGCGTCGTGGCCGAGGCCGGCCTGCGCGGGCGCGGTGGTCGCGGTCGGGTGGACGGCCTCGTTGGCGGGCTGGGGGTCGGTGACGGTGCGGCCGTCGCCGAAGCCGGTGACGGCGTACACGACGACGGGCGCGTCCGAGAGCACACGCACGGTCCAGGTCGCACGCTGTGCGTCGCCGAAGCCGGCGGCGGGGCCGGTCTCCGTGCCGTAGGCACGCGGCAGCATGTCCGGCCGGGCGTCCAGCTTCCGGTCCTCGAAGCGTTCCTCGAACCGGCCCATCTTCCCGGCGCCGGCCGCGGTGAAGACCAGGCCGACGGTGGTGACGCTGCTGCGGGTGGCGTCGGCGTACGTGGCGCGCAGCAGCTTCTCGCAGCCGACGCGGCGCAACTCCCGCGCCAGCGCCGGGTCGAGGCCCTGCTTGCAGTCCGCGGGCGGGGCGACGGCGACGCGTACCCAGACGCGGTCGGCGCCGCCGGGGCCCGCGCCGTCGCCTTCGAGCCGGGGCGGGAAGAGGGTGTCGACGGGGGTGGCGTGCCACAGGCCGCGGGCCGTCTCGTACGCGCCGGGCCGGGCCTCGGCCGCCGGCCCGTCGCTGAGCAGGCTGCCGGTGGCGGCGCCGGCGACGAGCCCGACGCCGGTGACGAGCGCGACGGCGGCGGCCACCGTGCGCGCGACGGTCCGCCGTTCGGCAGGCGGCTCCGGCTCGGGGCGCGGGACGTCGGAGGGGAGCACGGATGCCATGTGCAGGGGGGCGCCTACGGGCTTGGGGGGGACGGCGGGCCTGGGCGGGGCGTACGGCCGCGGCGGGTGGCGCGGCGGGCCGGACGCCGACGGCGCGGACGGCGTGCGCGACGCGGACCCGGTGGTCCCAGTGGATGCGGCGGACCCGGCGGACGCCGCGGAGAATCCAGACGGTGCGGGCGCCGGGGACCGCGAGGTGGTGGCGGACGTGGCGGCCGGCGGCGCGGATTCGGCGGCGGGCGCGGGCCGCGGGGGCCGTACGGACCCGGCGGCCGGGGCCGGCCCGGCGGCCCGTGCCGCGGACCCGGCGGGTCCCGCGGGCTGCCCCGGCCGTGCGGCCTCGGTGCTCTTGGGCGCCTGCGCCGCGGGCGGCGGTTCCGGCGACGGCGGGGCCGCGGGAGTCTGCTCTGCGTCGGTGCTCAACAGCCCCCTCACTCCCCTCCTGTGAGTAGCCCCGGATGACCTGCCGACAGGCGCTCGCGACACTCTACTGGGCTCCCGCGACGGACGGTGCGCCGCCCGAGCACCTCCTCCTGTCCGTACCCACTACCGCCTCCCGGCCACGCGGTGGCAGGCTTCCCCCATGCCGGACCACACCGCCCTCCGCCCGGATCACGCGGCCCTGCGCGCCCGCTACGACCGCGCCACCGCCCACCTCGACGCACCCTTCGCCGCCGTCGACACCGAGGCTTTCGACGCCAACGCGGCGGGGCTCGTGCGCCGCGCCGCGGGCAAGCCGGTGCGGGTGGCGAGCAAGTCGGTCCGCAGCCGGACGCTGCTGGAGCGGGTCCTGGCCAAGCCGGGCTTCGCCGGCGTCATGTCCTTCACGCTCGCCGAGTCGCTGTGGCTGGCGCGCTCCGGCTTCGGGGACATACTGCTGGCCTACCCGTCCGCGGACCGCGCCGGCTTCGCCGAGCTGGCCGGCGATCCGAAGCTCGCCGCGGCGGTGACGGTGACGGTGGACGACCCGGCGCAGTTGGACCTGGTGGACGCCGCCCGCGGGCGCGGGCGCGAGGAGATACGCGTCTGCCTGGAGCTGGACACCTCGCTGCGGCTGCTCGGCGGCCGGGTGCGCGTCGGTGCCCGCCGCTCGCCGCTTGCGGACGCGGCGGCGCTGGCGGCGGCGGCCCGCGCGGTGGTGCGCCGGCCGGGCTTCCGGCTGGTGGGGCTGATGGCGTACGAGGGACACATCGCCGGCGTCGGGGACGACGTCCGCGGGTCGCCGGTGCGGTCGCGCGGGGTGCGGCTGATGCAGGCGGCGGCGCGCCGGCAGCTCGCCGCGCGCCGGGCGGAGGCGGTGGCGGCGGTGCGCCGGCTTTCGGACCTGGAGTTCGTCAACGGCGGCGGTACGGGCAGCGTGCAGTCCACCGCCGCGGAGGACGCGGTCACCGAGATCGCCGCCGGCTCGGGGCTCTACCAGCCGCGGCTGTTCGACAACTACACCGCGTTCGACGGCCGCCCCGCCGCCGTCTTCGCGCTGCCCGTGGTACGCCGCCCCGGTGTCGGCGTCGTCACCGTCCTCGGCGGCGGCTACCCCGCCTCGGGACCCGCCGGCCGCGACCGGCCGCCCGTGCCGTACCTGCCGGAGGGATTGCGCTACGACCGGCAGGAGGGTGCCGGCGAGGTGCAGACACCGCTGCTCGGCCCGCCCGCCGACGACCTGCTGATCGGCGACCGGGTGTGGTTCCGGCACGCCAAGGCGGGCGAGCTGTGCGAGCGGTTCGACGCGCTGCACCTGATCGAGGGCGAGCGGGTGACGGAGACCGTCCGGACGTACCGCGGCGAGGGCCGTACGTTCCTCTGACGCGGCCCGCGCCTACAGCGGCGTGACGTACGCGCCCGCGATGCCCCCGTCGACCAGGAACTCCGCGGCATTGACGAAGGACGCGTCGTCGCTGGCCAGGAACGCCACCGCCGCGGCGATCTCCTCCGCCTCCGCGAAACGGCCCGCGGGAATGTGCACGAGCCGCCGGGCGGCGCGCTCCGGATCCTTGGCGAACAGCTCCTGCAGCAGCGGGGTGTTGACCGGCCCCGGGCACAGGGCGTTGACGCGGATGCCGTCGCGGGCGAACTGCACGCCCAGCTCACGGGACATGGCCAGCACGCCGCCCTTGGAGGCGGTGTAGCTGATCTGGGAGGTCGCGGCGCCCATGACGGCCACGAACGAGGCGGTGTTGACGATGGAGCCGCGGCGCTGGCGCTGCATATAGGGGATGGCGGCCTTGCAGCACAGGTAGACGGAGGTGAGGTTGACCTCCTGGACACGGCGCCAGGCGTCGAGGCCGGTGTCGAGGATGGAGTCGTCCTCGGGCGGCGAGATGCCGGCGTTGTTGAACGCGACGTCGACCGAGCCGTAGGTGTCGTACGCGGACCGGAAGAGCGCCTCGACGTCCTCGGGGACGGTGACGTCGGTGCGGACGAACAGCCCGCCGGTGGCTTCGGCCGCCGCCTTGCCCGCGGTCTCGTCGACGTCGGCGCAGACGACGTGCGCGCCCTCCGCGGCGAGCCGGCGGGCGGTGGCCAGGCCGATGCCGCTGCCGGCTCCGGTGACGACCGCGGTACGGCCGGGCAGCCGGCGGCAGACGGAGGTCTGGTCGTTCATCGTGCTCACTCCTCGGTACTGATGAAGACGTTCTTCGTCTCGGTGAACGACGCCAGCGCGTCCGGGCCCAGCTCGCGGCCGAGCCCGGACTGCTTGAAGCCGCCGAAGGGCGTCCAGTAGCGCACGCTGCTGTGCGAGTTGACCGAGAGGTTCCCGGCGGCCACGGCGCGCGAGACGCGCACGGCGCGGGCGGTGTCGCGGGTCCACAGCGAGCCCGCCAGGCCGTACGGGCCGGTGTTGGCCAGGCGCACGGCCTCGGCCTCGTCGTCGAAGGGGTGGACGACGGCGACGGGGCCGAAGACCTCCTCGCGGCTGACCGGGTCGTCGGGCGGCGCGTCGGTGAGGACGGTGGCGGGGTACCAGTACCCGGGCCCGTCGGGGACGGTGCCGCGGATGGCGGCGGGGCGGGACTCGGGGACGTGGCCGCGGACCCGCTCGCGGTGGGCGGCGGAGATCAGCGGGCCCATCCGTGTCGCGGGATCGGCGGGGTCACCGGCGGTGAAGGCGTGGACGGCGGGCTCCAGCAGGGCGAGGAAGCGGTCGTACACGCGGCGCTGGACGAGGATGCGGCTGCGTGCGCAGCAGTCCTGGCCGGTGTTGTCGAGGAACGACGCGGGGGCGGCGGCCGCGGCGCGCTCCAGGTCGGCGTCGGCGAAGACGATGTTCGGGCTCTTGCCGCCGAGTTCGAGGGTGACGCGCTTGACCTGCTCCGCGCAGCGCGCGGCGATGTGCTTGCCGACGGCGGTGGAGCCGGTGAACACGATCTTCGCCACGTCCGGGTGGTCCACGAGCGCCGCGCCCGCGATCGCTCCCGCGCCCGGCACGACCTGGAACAGCCCCTCCGGCAGGCCCGCTTCGAGCGCCAGCTCGGCGAGCCGGAGCGCGGTCAGCGGGGTGGTCTCGGCGGGCTTGAGCACGACGGCGTTGCCGGCGGCGAGTGCGGGTGCGGTGCCCCAGGCGGCGATGGGCATGGGGAAGTTCCACGGGGCGATGACGCCGACGACGCCGAGCGGCTCGGCGAAGGTGACGTTGAGCCCGCCGGCCACCGGGATCTGGCTGCCGGTGAGCCGCTCCACTCCCCCGGCGGCGTAGTCGAGGAGGTCGCGCACGTTGCCCGCCTCCCAGCGGGCGGCGGCGAGCGGGTGCCCGGCCTCGGTGACCTCCAGCCGGGCCAGCTCCTCGATCCGGGCGTCGACCTCGGCGGCGAAGCGGCGCAGCAGCCGGGCGCGCTCGCCCGGGGCGAGGGCGGCCCAGCCCCGCTGGGCCCCGGCCGCGCGGGCGACGGCGGCGGCGACCTCGGCGGGGCCGGCGGCCGGGACGGTGGCGACGGCCTCCTCGGTGGCGGGGTTGACGACGGTGTGCTCGTGCGGCGCGGCGGGTGGTGCCGGTGCTGCGGGTGCCGATGCTGCCAAGGGATTGGACCTCACATGCGCTCGAAGGACCGGATGCGTTCCCAGTCGGTGACGGCGGTGTCGTACGCCTCCTGCTCGACCCGCGCCATGTTGCGGTAGTGCCGTACGACGTCCTCGCCGAACGCCTCGCGGGCCAGGGTGCTGCCGCTCCACAGCTCGGCGGCGTCGCGGAGGGTGGCGGGGACGTGCGCGGCGTCGCCGGTGTAGGCGTTGCCGGTGCAGGGCTCGGGGAGTTCGAGCTTCCGCTCGATGCCGTGCAGCCCGGCGGCGATCATCCCGGCGACGGCGAGATACGGGTTGACGTCGCCGCCCGGCAGCCGGTTCTCCAGCCGCAGCGAGCCGCCGTGGCCGACGACGCGGACGGCGCAGGTGCGGTTGTCGGGGCCCCAGGCGACGGCGGTGGGGGCGAAGGAGCCGGGGCGGAAACGCTTGTAGGAGTTGATGTTCGGGGCGTAGAGGAGGGTCAGCTCCGGCAGGCAGGCGAGTTGCCCGGCGACGAAGTGCCGCATGGTCTCGGACATGCCGTACGGGTCGGACCGGTCCTCACCGGCGGCGAAGACCGGGGCACCGTCGGCGTCGCGGACGGACAGGTGGATGTGGCAGGAGTTGCCCTCGCGCTCGTCGTACTTGGCCATGAAGGTCAGCGCCGTGCCCTCCTGGGCGGCGATCTCCTTGGCGCCGGTCTTGTAGATGCTGTGCTGGTCGCAGGTGGTCAGCGCGTCGTCGTAGCGGAAGGCGATCTCGTGCTGGCCGAGGTTGCACTCGCCCTTGGCGGACTCCACGGTCATGCCGGCGGCGGCCATCTCGTTGCGGATGCGGCGCAGCAGGGGCTCGACGCGGCCGGTGCCGAGGACGGAGTAGTCGACGTTGTACTGGTTGGCGGGCGTCAGGCCCCGGTACGCGCTGTTCCACGCCTGCTCGTAGGTGTCCTTGAAGACCATGAACTCCAGCTCCGTGCCCGCGTACGCGGTCCAGCCGCGTTCGGCGAGCCGGTCGAGCTGGCGCCGCAGCACCTGCCGCGGCGAGGCGGTGACGGGGGTGCCGTCGTGCCAGGCGAGGTCGGCGGTGACCATGGCGGTGCCGGGGTTCCAGGGGACGAGGCGCAGGGTGCCGAGGTCGGGGTGCATGGCGAAGTCGCCGTACCCGCGCTCCCAGGACGACATCTCGTAGCCGTCCACCGTGTTCATGTCGGCGTCCACGGCGAGCAGGTAGTTGCAGCCCTCGGTGCCGTTTGCCAGGACCTCGTCGAGGAAGAACGGGGCGGCGAAGCGCTTGCCCTGGAGCCTGCCCTGCATGTCCGTGAAGGCCAGGACTACGGTGTCCAGCTCACCGGCGTCGACGAGCCGGCGCAGCTCGGGTACGGGCAGCGCGGGGGTGCGTGCGGAGTCGGTCACGGGAGCGGTCTCCTCTTCTACGGACGTCTTAAGGTATGCATGGATACCTTTGGTTGGGAAGTAGGTAGGACGAACGGGTCACAGGGCGGGGGTCGGGATGGGAGCTTCCACCGGCGCGGCGGACGGCGACGGGCTGCGGACCGTACTGCGTCCGGTGCGGGCGGGCAACGGCTTCGAAGAGGCGCTGGAGCAGATACTGCAGGTGCTGCGCCTGGGCCTGGTGCCGCCGGGCGAGCGGCTGCCCGCGGAGCGGGAGCTGGCCGAGCGGCTGCGGATCAGCAGGGTGACGCTGCGGGACGTGCTGAAGGTGCTGCAGGACGAGGGCCTGGTGGAGAGCCGCCGGGGGCGCTACGGGGGCACGTTCGTGCGGGCGCGCACGACGGCGCACCTCGACGCGCAGAAGGAGCTGCGCCGGCGCGCGGAGCGTACGGACCTGGAGGACGTCCTCCGGTTCCGCGAGGTGCTGGAGACGGGCGCGGCGGAGCTGTGCGCCGGCACCGAGATGACGCCGGAGCAGCGGGGGCGGCTGGACGCCGCCCTCCGGGCCACGCAGGACGCGCCGCTGGGCGACTACCGGCGGCTGGACACCATGCTGCACCTCACCCTTGCCGAACTGGCCGGCTCGCCGCGGCTCGCGGCCCAGTACGCCGCCGTACGGGCCACCGTCAACGACCTGCTGGACTGCATCCCGCTGCTGGTGCGGAACCTGGAGCACAGCCAGGCGCAGCACGCCGCGCTCGTCGGGGCGGTGCTCGACGCCGATCCGGACGCGGCCCGTGAGGTGATGCGGGAGCACTGCGCCGGCACGGCGGCGCTGCTGCGCGGCTTCCTGGGCTGAGCGCGGCCGGCGCCGCGCGGCGTTACAGGACGTTCATGCACGGGGCTTGCGCTCGTCACACCGGCGCCGCAAAGGTATGGGACCACACCATTACCGGGTCCCCACCGTCCGTTGAGGCAGGAGCGGCACCATGAGCGAAGGCACCGAGTCCCGCACCGCACCGCCAGGCCCGCGGGCCGCTCCCGAAGCCGGGGCCGCCCCCGGCGCGGCGGGTTCCGGCGCGGTCCCGCACGCCGCCGAGGACGACGCCTACCTCAAGCGCCGCGCGCTGCGCGCCGGCAGCGCCGGGCCGCTGCTGCTCACCGGCCTCGGCGTGGCGTACGTCGTCTCCGGCGACTTCTCCGGCTGGAACTTCGGTCTGGCCGAGGGCGGATTCGGCGGCCTGGCCATCGCCGCACTGCTGATGGGCGTGATGTACGCCTGCCTGGTCTTCGCCCTTGCCGAGCTGGCCGCGGTGCTGCCCACGGCGGGCGGCGGGTACGGCTTCGCGCGCAAGGCGCTCGGCCCCTGGGGCGGGTTCATGACCGGCACGGCGATCCTCATCGAGTACGTCCTCGCGCCGGCCGCGATCGTCATCTTCATCGGCGACTACGTCGAGTCGCTGGAACTCTTCGGGCTCACCTCCGGCTGGCCCGTCTACCTCGCCTGCTTCGTCATCTTCCTCGGCATCCACCTGTGGGGCGTCGGCGAGGCGCTGCGCTTCAGCCTGGTGGTGACGGCGATCGCGGTCGCGGCGCTGCTCATCTTCGCCGTCGGTGCCCTCACCGAATTCAGCGCCGGCTCGCTGAACGACATCCCCGTCGACTCCGATGCCTTCGGCTCGGGCTCCTGGCTGCCGTTCGGGATCATGGGCATCTGGGCGGCGTTCCCGTTCGGGATGTGGTTCTTCCTGGGCGTCGAGGGCGTGCCGCTGGCGGCGGAGGAGACCCGGAACCCGTCCCGTACGCTGCCGCGCGCCATGGCCTTCGCGATGGGCGTGCTGCTGCTGCTCGCCGTCGTCACCTTCATCGCGGCGGCCGGCGCCCGCGGCTCCGCCGCCGTACAGGACGCGGGAAACCCGCTGGTGGAGGCGCTGCAGCCGGACGGTGAGGCGACGGCGCTCAGCCGGTTCGTCAACTACGCGGGCCTCGCCGGGCTCGTCGCGTCGTTCTTCTCCCTCATCTACGCCGGCTCGCGCCAGCTCTTCGCGCTCTCCCGGGCCGGCTACCTGCCCCGCGCCCTCTCCCTCACCTCCCGGCGCAAGGCACCGTACCTGGGCCTGCTCGTGCCCGGCGCGATCGGCTTCGCGCTGGCGGCCGGGACCGGGGACGGGGCGCGGATGCTGAACGTCGCGGTGTTCGGGGCCACGATCTCGTACGCGCTGATGGCGCTCTCGCACGTCGTCCTGCGCCGCCGCGAGCCGGAGCTGCACCGCCCGTACCGCACACCGGGCGGCGCGGTGACGTCCTCGGTGGCGTTCGTGCTGGCGCTGTCGGCGCTGGTGGCGACGTTCCTGGTGGACAAGTGGGCAGCGATGATCGCCGGCTGCGTGTACGCGGTGGCGGTCGGCTACTTCGCTCTCTACAGTCGGCACCGTCTGGTCGCGGCGGCGCCCGAGGAGGAGTTCGCCGCGCTGGCGGAGGCGGAGGCGGAGCTGGAGCGCCCCGCCGGGAAGGAGAAGTGATGGCCCGCCCGCTGATCGGCATCTCCACCTACCTCCTCGACGAGGCCCGGTGGGGCCAGTGGCGCCTGCCCGCCGCCCTCCTGCCCGCCGGGTACCACCGCCTCGCCCAGCGCGCCGGCGGGCTGGCCGCGCTGCTCCCTCCCGACGCCCCCGCAGCCGCGCCGGAGACGCTGCGCCGGCTGGACGGCCTGGTCATCGCCGGCGGCCCGGACCTGGACCCGGCCCGCTACGGCTCCGCGGCGGACGCGCGTACGGACCCGGTCACCCCCACGTCACGCGAGCGGGACGCCTGGGAGCTGGCCCTGATCGACGCGGCGCTGGCGGCGGAGCTGCCGCTGCTGGGGATCTGCCGCGGGGCGCAGTTGCTGAACGTCGCGTGCGGCGGCACTCTCCGCCAGCACCTGGACGGCCACCGCGAACGGCCGGGCGTCTTCGGCGAGCACGAGATCAAGCCGGTCCCCGGCACACGGCTCGCGGCGCTGATGCCGGAGGCGGTGACCGTCCCGGCGTACCACCACCAGTCGGTGGCGGAGCTGGGCGCCGGGGTGATCGCGTCGGCGTACGCCGCGGACGGCGTGGTGGAGGCCCTGGAGCTGCCGGAGGCCGGGACCTTCGCGCTGGGGGTGCAGTGGCACCCGGAGATGGGCGAGGACGTGCGGGTGATGCGGGGTCTGGTGGAGGCGGCCGGCTGACCGGCTCAGCCCGCGGGCTTGACGACGATGCCGCCGTATTCGTAGACGGGCTTGGCGTGCTTCGTCGTGCCGAGGTAGGGCCTGAGGGCCGCGTCGACGGGCGCCAGCGGCGGCTGGAACGGGTCGGGCCGCCAGTCGGCGAGATCCACGAACCCCGGCTCGACCGGCTCCAGACCCTCGACGAGGGCGTCGACCTCGGCGGGCGTCCGGGTCTGCCACGGGATGCCCTTGGCGCGGACGCTCTCGGTCATCGCGGCGCTCATGGCGGGGTCATCGGACACCACCTGCGACAGGCACAGGCAACTGCCGGGCCGGCCTCCGCGGCCGGCGCGCGGCTACGTGGCCTTGCCGGACTGCGTCAGGGACAGCAGGTCCCGGGCCGGGCCCGTGGGGCGCTGGCCCCGGGGCCAGACCGCCCGCAGCGCCCGGGTCAGTTCCAGGCCCGTCACCTCCACCGCCGCCAGCCGCCGGGCCGAGACCTCGTCCGCCACCGCCAGCTCCGACAGCACCGCCGGACCCGCCCCCGTGACCGCCGCCGACTTCACCGCCGTCGTGGACGCCAGCTCCAGCAGCGGCACGCCCAGCCCGCCGTACGGGGCCAGTGCCTCGTCCAGCACCTGCCGCGTACCCGACCCCTGCTCCCGCAGCACCAGCGCCGCCCCCGCCAGCTCCGCCGGCGGCAATCCCCGCCGGCGCAGTGCCCACGGATGCGACGGTGCGACCACGACCAGCAGCCGGTCATGTCCGATGACCGCGTCGTCCAGCCCTTCCGGTGCGCCCGTCCCCTCCACGAACCCCAGGTCCGCCGCGTTGGAGCGGACCTGCGACGCCACCGCCGCCGAGTTCCCCGCCTGCAGCGACACCGCCGTCTCGGGCCGCGACGCGCGCAGGGCGACCAGCCACCCCGGCAGCAGGTACTCCGCGACGGTGAGGCTCGCCGCCACCCGCAGCCGCGAGTCGCGCCGCGCGCGCAGCGCCGCCGCGCCCGCGTCGAACGCCTCCGCCGCCTCCACCACCCGCCGGGCCCACTCCGTCACCACGCCGCCCGCGTCGGTGAGCCGCGAGCCTGCGGGCGAGCGGTGGACGAGCGCGACGCCGAGCTGCCGCTCCATGGACCGGATGCGGGCGCTGGCGGCGGGCTGGCTCACGCCGACGGCCTTCGCCGCCCGCCCGAGGCTGCCGAGCCGGGCGACGGCGAGCAGCAGTTCCAGCGCCGCCAGGTCCGGCACCCGGCGGGCCAGCGACGGCTCCGGGGCGTCCCCGGCCTCGTACGCGCTCATAACCCCAGCTTATGAGCCGAGAGGAAATCGGCCCCTACCGGGCGCCCGCGGTCCCGCCGAGGCTGGTGCCATGGCCGCCACCACCGCGCTCGTCCGCCCGCACCCGAACGCCACCGCACGCGCGGGGCACAGGCTGTCCACCCGCGATCTCGGCCCTCAGTGGTACGCCGGCGTCATGGGCACCGCCATCGTCGCCACCGCCGGCGCCGCGGTCGGCCTGCCGGCCGCCGCGCTCGTGCCCGTCTGGGTGCTGTCCGCCGTCCTCCTCGCCACGCTGCTGGCCGCGCGCGCCGTGCACTGGACCCGGCACCCCGACCGCGCCCGGGAACAACTCGCCGATCCGGCGGTCGCGCCGTTCTACGGGTGTCTGTCGATGGCCCTGCTCGCGGTCGGCGCCGCGACGACGGCGGTGGGCGGTCGGGTCACGGGCGCGGATGCGGCGTTCGCCGTGCACGCCGGGCTGTGGGCGGCGGGCACCGCGGTGGGGCTGGTGGCGGCCGTGGCGGTGCCGTATCTGATGGTCGTGGGTCACCGGGTGCGGCCGGGCGCCGCCTCCCCGGTGTGGCTGCTGCCGGTGGTGGCGCCGATGGTGTCGGCCGCGACGGGCCCGGCGCTGGCGCCGCGGCTGCCGGCCGGGCAGTGGCGGGAGTCGCTGCTGCTGGGGTGCTTCGCGATGTTCGGGCTGAGCCTGCTGGCGACGCTGCTGATACTGCCGCTGGTCTTCGCCCGGCTGGTGGACCGGGGGCCGCTGCCGCTCGCGCTGACGCCGGCGCTCTTCCTGGTGCTGGGGCCGCTCGGGCAGTCGACGACGGCCGCGGGGGCGCTGGCCGGCGGCTCGGCGGCGGTGCCCGCGGCGTTCGCGACGCTGTACGGGGTGCCGGTGCTGGGGTTCGCGCTGCTGTGGCTGGCGCTGGCGGGGGCGCTGGTCGTACGGGCCGTGCGGCGCGGTATGCCGTTCGCGCTCACGTGGTGGGCGTTCACGTTCCCGGTCGGCACCTGCGTGACGGGTGCGGCCGGCCTGGCGGAGCACACGGGGCTCACGGCGTTCCGCGGGCTGGCGGTACTGCTGTACGGGCTGCTGGCGGCGGCCTGGCTGACGGCCGCGGTGCGTACGGGGACGGCGGTGGCCCGCGGTGATCTTCTCGCGGCCCGGAGCGAGCCGTAAGCCGGCCGACAAGGCAGGACGGGACAGGACGGGACAGGCGACAGTGCGTGAACGGGCGGACGCCCCGCCGCCCCCTGGAGAGGGGACGGCGGGGCGCCCGGACGGTGTGGCGGCCGTCGGTCAGGAAAGCGGTGCGATCCTGTCGACGACCTCGGGGTTGTCGTCCATCCACGTGCGGGCGGACTCCTTCTCCTTGCCCTCTCCGCCGTTCTGGATCTCGACCTCCAGCGAGGACAGCTCCTCCTCGGAGAGCTTGAAGTCCTTCAGCCACTTGTGGAACTCCGGGAAGTCCTCGGCGAAGTCCTTCTTGGCCACGGTGTGGATGTCGTCGCCCTTGCCCCAGGCCCCCTTCGGGTCCTCCAGCTTGGTCAGGTCCCACTTGCCGTAGGCCCAGTGCGGCGACCAGAGCGTCACGACGATGGGCTCCTTCTTGTCGTACGCGCGCTCCAGCTCGGCGAGCATCGAGGAGGTGGACGAGGAGACGACCTCCCAGTCCTCCAGGCCGTACTCGTTGACGACCTTGTCCTTCAGGATCCCCATCATGCCGGCGCTGGCCTCGATGCCGATGATCTTCCCGCCGAACTCGCCCTTGTGATCCTTCAGATCCTCCAGCGACTTGACGTCCTTCATGTACGACGGAACGGACAGCTCCAGCGTCGTCGGCCCGTACCAGGAGCCGATGTCGGTGAGGTCGTCGCCGAATCTCTCCCAGTACTGCTCGTGCGTCACCGGCAGCCAGGCGTCGAACTGCACGTCCATCTGGCCTTCGGCGAGCGCGGTGTACAGCGGGCCGGGGTCGAGCTGCTTGACGTTGGTCTTGTAGCCGCGGTCCTCCAGCACGTTCTGCCACAGGTACGTGGACGCGATGGCCTCGTCCCACGGGAAGTAGCCGAGGTTCACGGTCTTGCCGGCGTCCTTGCCCTGGGTGCCGCCGCCGCTGCCGCCCTCCGGCAGCGGGGCCATCTTGTCGATGTAGCCCTTGTTCTGCTCCAGCCAGTCGCGGACGGCCTGCTGCTCCTTGCCCTCCCCGGCTTCGACGATCATCTCCTCCAGGCTGGTGAGCTCCTTCTCCTTCATGGTGAAGTCGCGCAGCCACCCGGCGACGACGGGCTCGTCCTTCGCGAAGCCCTTGCGCGCGGTGGTGTGCACGTCGTCACCGGAGCCCCAGGCGCCCTTCGGGTCCTCCAGCTTGGTCAGGTCCCACTTGCCGTACGCCCAGTGCGGCGACCACAGCGTCACGACGACCGGCTCCTCCGCCTCGTACGCGCGCTCCAGCTCGGCAAGCATCGAGGAGGTGGACGAGGAGACGACCTCCCAGTCCTCCAGGCCGTACTCGTTGACGACCTTGTCCTTCAGGATCCCCATCATGCCGGCGCTGGCCTCGATGCCGATGATCTTCCCGCCGAACTCGCCCTTGTGATCCTTCAGATCCTCCAGCGACTTGACGTCCTTCATGTACGACGGAACGGACAGCTCCAGCGTCGTCGGCCCGTACCAGGAGCCCATGTCCTCCATCTTGTCGCCGAACTTCTTCCAGTACTGCTCGTGGGTCACGGGCAGCCAGGCGTCGGTCTGGAAGTCGACCTGG
The DNA here is from genome assembly GCF_000482585.1 of Streptomyces sp. CNQ329. Classification (NCBI taxonomy): domain Bacteria; kingdom Bacillati; phylum Actinomycetota; class Actinomycetes; order Kitasatosporales; family Streptomycetaceae; genus Streptomyces; species Streptomyces sp. CNQ329. The sequence continues at coordinate 24,582 of NZ_AXVU01000036.1, forward strand.
CCCTCGGAGACGGCGGTGAAGAGCGGACCCGGGTCGAGCTGCTTGGCCTCGGCCTCGAAGCCGCGCTGCTCCAGCACCTCTTTCCACAGGAAGGTGGAGGCGATGCCCTCGTCCCACGGGATGTAGCCGATGTCGATCTGCCGGCCCTGGCCGACGTCCGTGGACGCGGCCTGCGGGGTGCCCCCGTCGTCGTCGTCGGAGTCGGCCAGGTTCAGCCCGCCGGCGAGCAGGGCCAGCACGACGATGCCGACGGTGGCGATCGCGGTGGTGGGCTTGTAGTGCAGGAACTTCCACCGGTCGACCGCGGCCGCGGTCTTGGCGAGCGCGCGCCGGCCGAGCGGCGAGACGCGCTGGTTGAGCGCGCCGGTCATCCGGTCCAGGTACATGGCCAGGATGACGACGACGAGACCGCTTTCGAAGCCGGTGCCGATGGCGACCCGGGTGACGGCGTTGTAGACGACCTCGCCGAGGCCGCCGCCGCCGACCATGCCGGCGATGACGACCATCGACAGCGCGAGCATGATGACCTGGTTGACGCCGGCCATGATCGTCGGCAGCGCCAGCGGCAGTTGCACGCGGCGCAACGTGTCGGCGGGCCTGGTGCCGAACGCCTGGGCGGCCTCGACGAGTTCCGCGTCGACCTGGCGGATGCCCAGCTCGGTCATGCGCACACCGGGCGGCATGGCGAACACGATGGTCGCGATGATGCCCGGGGTGATGCCGATGGAGAAGAAGATGACGCCCGGGATCAGATAGACGAAGGCGGGCATCGTCTGCATGAAGTCGAGCATCGGCCTGACGGCGGCGCTGACGACCTTGTTACGGGCCGCCCAGATGCCCAGCGGCACCGCGACCACCACGGTGATCAAGGTGGCGACCAGCACCATCGACAGGGTCTCCATGGCCTCCGGCCACAGCTGCACCGAGTCGACGACGGCGAAGCCGGCGAATGCGAGCACCGCCGGCAGCGGGCCGCGCAGCCAGAAGGCGATCACGGCGAAGATGCCGGCCATGACGAGCGGTTCCGGCGCGTCGAGGACCGCGTTGACGCCGTCGTACATGCCGGACAGGACCGTGTCGATGAAGTCGAAGAGCCAGCCGAGGTGGTCCTTGAGCCAGTCGACGACCGACTCGACGCGGGATCCGAAGTCGATCTCAGGCACCGGCGGTCACCCTCTCGCCCTCGTCGTCGCCGGCCTGGTCGCCGAGGATGGACAGCAGCCGGCCGCGCTCCACGAGTCCGACGAGGTCGCCGTCCGCGTCGGTGACGCCGACGGCGTCGTCGCCGGTGGCGAACGGACCGAACAGCTCCGCGACGGGGGTGTCCTCGGTGACGCTGACGGGGGCGGCGGCGCGCAGCTCGTTCGGGGAGAGGCCGTCCTGCGGCTCCTCCATGATGGAGCCCGCGGTGAGCACGCGCGTGCGGTCGACGTCCTCGACGAAGCGGCGGACGTAGTCGTCCGCGGGCCGGACGAGGATGTCCTCGGGGGTGCCTATCTGGACGATGCGGCCGTCGCGCATGACGGCGATGCGGTCGCCCAGGCGCATGGCCTCGTTCAGGTCGTGGGTGATGAACACGATGGTCTTCTTCAGCTTGGACTGCAGCTCGATGAGCTGGTCCTGCATGTCCCGCCGGATCAGCGGGTCGAGGGCGCTGAAGGACTCGTCCATGAGCAGCAGGTCGGCGTCGGTGGCCAGGGCGCGGGCCAGCCCGACGCGCTGCTTCATGCCGCCGGACAGCTCGTCGGGCCAGTGATGCTCCCAGCCCTCCAGACCGGTCAGCTTCAGGGCCTCGGTGGCGCGCTTCTCGCGCTCCTGCCGGGGTATGCCCTGGACCTCCAGACCGTACGCGGCGTTCTCCAGCACACTGCGGTGCGGGAAGAGCGCGAAGTGCTGGAACACCATGCTGATCTTCGTGGAGCGCACGTCACGCATCTCGCGGTCGCTCAGCGACGTCAGGTCCTGACCGTCGAAGAGCACCCTGCCCGATGTGGCGTCGAGGAGCCCGTTGAGCATGCGCAGCAATGTGGACTTGCCGGACCCGGAGAGGCCCATGACCACGAATATCTCGCCCGGCTCGACGGTGAACGATGCGTCCACCACCGCCGCGGTCGTCCCCTTCTTGCGAAGTTTCTCCCGGTCCTCACCCGCCTCTAGCCTGGCGACCGCGTCTTCTGGCCGTTTGCCGAACACCTTGTACAGGCGTTCCGCCTGGAGCCTGCTCACATACACCTCACGCCTCGAACGGAAAAATCGACCTGCCTCCCCCGTCGGCAGGTCGTGGAGTGACGCGGGTTCTGCCCTGATGCTTACCGAATTGTCTGTGCATAGACCATCGGTTCACTCCACCTCCGCCGCTGCCCAGGAACCCGATGTCCAAACCACGGCGTGATCCAGTTCACATCGCGATCGCGTTTGGTCGCCGCGCATGCGGCATCATCAGGGGATGACCCGACGCCTGATGCTGCTCGACACGGCCAGCCTCTACTTCCGCGCGTACTTCGGCGTACCGGAATCGGTCACGGCCCCCGACGGCACCCCCGTGAACGCCGTGCGGGGGCTGCTCGACTTCATCTCCCGGCTCGTCGCCGACCACCGCCCCGACGACCTCGTGGCCTGCATGGACGCCGACTGGCGCCCGCAGTGGCGGGTGGACCTCATCCCCTCGTACAAGGCGCACCGGGTCGCCGAGGAGCACCCCGGCGAGGCGGAAGCGGACGAGGAGGTGGTGCCGGACACGCTGTCGCCGCAGGTGCCCGTCATCGAGGAGGTGCTGGACGCGCTCGGCATCGCGCGGGTGGGAGTGGCCCCGTACGAGGCGGACGACGTGATCGGCACCCTGACCGCACGCGCCACCGGGCCCGTGGACATCATCACGGGCGACCGCGACCTGTTCCAGTTGATCGACGACGCCCGGGGGGTACGGGTGGTCTACCCCGTCAAGGGCGTCGGCAACGCGACCGTCATGGACGGTGCGGCGCTGCGCGCGAAGTACGGTGTCGACGGCTCCGGCTACGCCGACCTGGCCCTGCTGCGCGGCGACCCCAGCGACGGCCTGCCGGGGGTGCCGGGCATCGGCGAGAAGACCGCGGCCAAGCTCCTGGACGCCTACGGCGACCTCGCCGGCATCATGGCCGCCGTCGACGACCCCGCCTCGCGGCTCACCCCGGCGCAGCGGCGCAAGCTGGCCGAGTCACGGCCGTACGTGAAGGTGGCGCCGAAGGTGGTGCGGGTCGCGGCCGACGTACCGCTGCCGGCGTACGACGCGGCGCTGCCGCGGACGCCGCGGGACCCGGAGCGGCTGGCGGCCCTCGGGAAGCGGTGGGGGCTCGGGGGGTCCCTGGAGCGGCTGCTGACGACGCTGCGCGGCTGACGGCCGGGCGAGGCGGGGCACGCCGGGGATGCTCCCGGCCGCGGACAGGCACCCGGGGTGTTAGGTTAGGTAACCCTAACTTCCTCTCTGTCCCGGAGGCTCACGTGCCAGACCGCCCCGCCGGCCGGAAGCGCCAGGTCCACACCGCCCGCGTGGTGCGCACCGAACACCTCACGCCGCACATGGTGCGCGTGGTCCTCGGCGGCGAGGAGTTGTCGGGCTTCACGGCGGGCGAGTGGACCGACCACTACGTCAAGCTCCTCTTCCCCGCACCGGGCGCGGAGTACCCCGAGCCGTACGACCTGGAGGCCATCCGGCGCGACCTGCCCCGCGACCGGTGGCCGCTGATGCGTACGTACACCGTGCGCGGCTGGGACGCCAAGGCGCGGGAGCTGGCGCTGGACTTCGTCGTGCACGGCGAGGCGGGCGTGGCCGGGCCGTGGGCGCTGCGTGCCCGCCCGGGCGAGGTGGTGCGCTTCCTCGGCCCCGGAGGCGCCTACGCACCGAGCCCGGCCGCCGACTGGCACCTGCTGGCCGGCGACGAGAGCGCGCTGCCGGCCATCGCCGCGTCGCTGGAGCGCGTACCCGACGGCGCCGTGGCGCACGTGCTGATCGAGGTGGCCGACGCGGCCGAGCGGCAGCCGCTGGCGGCGCCCGAGGGCGCCGGCGTCACCTGGCTGTACCGCGACGGCCGGCCGGTGGGCCGCGCGCTCGTCGAGGCGGTGAGGGCGCTGGACTTCCCGCCCGGACGGGCGCAGGTCTTCGTGCACGGCGAGGCCGGGATGGTCAGGGAACTCCGCCGGCACCTGCGGCTGGAACGGCGGCTGCCGCGCGAGCAGTTGTCGATCTCCGGCTACTGGCGGCTCGGCCACGACGAGGACGGCTGGCAGTCCTCGAAGAAACAGTGGAACGAGGCCGTCGAACGCGAGCAGGAGGGCACGGAGCCGGCCGCCGGCTCCACGCCCTGAGTCCGCCCGCACCGGTAGCCGGCCGGCGCGGTCGCCGGCTGGGGGCGGGGCGGCCGACCGTCCCGCTCAGCCCACCGAGCTGTACGCCACGACGCCGCGCAGCAGCTTGTCGACCGCCTTGCGGGCGCTGCCCGCGACCGTGCTCTCGGGGGCGGCCGCGCCGGACAACTGGCCGAGCACGTCGATCAACTGCTTGCACCAGCGCACGAAGTCACCGGGCGGCATGTCCGCCTCGCGCAGCACCTCGTCCAGGCTGCGCCCGGACGCCCACTGGTACGCGGCCCACGCGAAGCCGAGGTCCGGCTCACGCTGGCCGACGCCCTCGGTCTGGCTGATGCGGTGCTCCTCCTCCAGGGCGTCGAGCCGACCCCAGATGCGCACCATGTCGCCCAGGGCCCGCTTGGCGCCGCCGCCGGGGAGTTTCGGCGGCAGCGCGTCGTCGGACTGCCGGGTCTCGTAGACCAGCGCGGAGGCGCAGGCGGCCAGCTCGGCGGGGCCCAGGCCCTCCCAGACGCCCTCGCGCAGGCACTCGGCGGCCAGCAGGTCCAGCTCGCCGTAGAGCCGGGCGAGGCGGCGGCCGTCGTCGGTGACCTGCTCGCCGCCGCCCTTCTCGGCGATGTAGCCCAGCTCGGTGAGGAGGGCGTAGACCCGGTCGAAGGTGCGGGCGATGGTGTTCGTCCGGCCCTCGATGCGGCGCTCCAACTGGCGGGTGTCACGCAGCAGCCGGTGATACCGCTCGGCCCAGCGGGCGTGGTCCTCGCGTTCGTCGCAGCCGTGGCAGGGGTGGGCCCGGATCGCCTTGCGCAGCCGGGCGATCTCGGCGTCGTCGGCGGCGGCGGCGCGCTCCTTGCGGTGCCGCCGCGGCTCCAGGTGGCCCGCCTTGGTGCGCAGCGCGGACGCCAGGTCGCGCCGGGACTGCGGGCTCTTGGGGTTGAAGGACTTGGGGATGCGCATCCGCTCCAGCGGCTCCACGGGCACCGGGAAGTCCATCGCGGCCAGCCGCTTGACCTGCCGGGCGGCCGTGAGCACCAGCGGGCGGGGGCCGTCGTGCTGTTCCAGCCCGCGGTGGCCGTTGGTGCGGCCCGCGGGCGTGCCGGGGTCGAGGACGAGGGCGAGGCCGGCGAACTTGCCGGTGGGCACGTGGATCACGTCGCCCGGGCGCAGCTTCTCCAGCGAGCCCGCGGCGGCGGCGCGGCGCTGGGCGGCGCCCTGGCGGGCCAGCTCCGTCTCGCGGTCCTTCAGGTCACGGCGCAGCCGCGCGTACTCCTCGAAGTCACCGAGGTGGCAGGTCATCGCCTCGCGGTAGCCGGCCAGGCCCTCCTCGTTCTTCTGCACCTGGCGGGAGATGCCGACGACGGACTTGTCCGCCTGGAACTGCGCGAAGGACATCTCCAGCAGCTCGCGCGTACGGTGCCGGCCGAACTGGGCGACGAGATTGACCGCCATGTTGTACGAGGGGCGGAAGGAGGAGCGCAGCGGATACGTCCGGGTGCCGGCCAGGCCCGCGACGTACTCCGGGCTCATGCCCCGCTGCCACAGCACCACGGCGTGGCCCTCGACGTCGATTCCGCGGCGCCCGGCGCGGCCGGTCAACTGCGTGAACTCGCCGGGCGTGATGTCGGCGTGGGTCTCGCCGTTCCACTTCACCAGCTTCTCCAGCACCACCGAGCGCGCCGGCATGTTGATGCCCAGGGCCAGCGTCTCGGTCGCGAAGACCGCCTTGACCAGGCCCTTGGCGAACAGCTCCTCGACGACCTCCTTGAACGTCGGCAGCATCCCGGCGTGGTGCGCGGCGATGCCCCGCTCCAGGGCCTCCAGCCAGTCGAAGTAGCCGAGCACGTGCAGGTCTTCGCGGGGGATCGCCGCCGTGCGCAGCTCGGCGATCTCGCGGACCGCGGCCCGCTCCTCCTCGTCGTTGAGCCTGAGGCCGGCGTAGAGGCACTGCTGTACGGCGCCCTCGCACCCGGCGCGGCTGAAGATGAACGTGATCGCCGGCAACAGGGCCTCGGCGTCCAGCCGCTCGATGACCTCGACACGGCTGGGCGTCCAGACCCGGCCGCGGGAACGCCGCTCCCGCTCCCGGTCGGCCTCGCGGCCCCGGCCGCGGCGGCGGTCGCGGGGGCCGGGCGGGCGGGAGTACTCCTGCCGGGCCAGCCGCAGCAGGTCCGGGTTGACCGCCTTGGCTGACTCCTTCCTGCCGCCCGCGCCGGTGCGCTCCTCGAACAGGTCGTACATCCGGCGGCCGGCCATCACGTGCTGCCACAGGGGCACGGGGCGGTGCTCGGAGACGATGACGGCGGTGTCGCCGCGTACGGTGTCGAGCCAGGCACCGAACTCCTCGGCGTTGGAGACCGTCGCCGACAGGGAGACCAGGGTGACGGACTCCGGGAGGTGGATGATCACCTCTTCCCAGACGGCGCCGCGGAAGCGGTCGGAGAGGTAGTGCACCTCGTCCATGACCACGTAGCCGAGGCCGAGGAGGGTCTGGGAGCCCGCATAGAGCATGTTCCGCAGCACCTCGGTGGTCATGACGATCACCGGGGCGTCGGAGTTGATGGTGTTGTCGCCGGTCAGCAGGCCGACGTTCCCGGGGCCGTAGCGCCGGACGAGGTCGCCGTACTTCTGGTTGGACAGCGCCTTGATGGGCGTGGTGTAGAAGCACTTGCGGCCCTGCTCCAGCGCGAGGTGCACGGCGAACTCGCCGACGACCGTCTTGCCGGAGCCGGTGGGCGCCGCGACCAGCACGCCCCGGCCGTCCTCCAGGGCCCGGCAGGCGTCGAGCTGGAAGGGGTCGAGGGCGAAGTCGTACAGCCCGCGGAAGGAGCCGAGTGCGGTGGCTTCCTCGGCGGCCCGGCGGCGGTGCGCCGCGTACGCCTCGGCGGGAGGAATGTGCTCGTCGGTCATCGTGAGTACGAGCCTACCGGGCGCCGCCGACAGCGCACCCGATCTTTCCGGACCGCCCCAGGTCAGCCGGTCGGGCGGCGGAGCGCGCCCGGCGCCCGGCCGGCGGCTCAGCGCACCAGCAGCCGGGCGGCGCCCGGCACGCACTCCGCGGTCAGCGGCAGCGGCCCCAGCGGCTCCCCGTCCGCGTACCCGGTGACGTCCGCGGCGGTCAGCGACACCCGTGCGGCCCGGTGCACGGTGACGGCCGGATGGGTCAGGTGCGTGCCCTTGTAGACCCGCGGGAAGACGCGCAGCAGCGTGCGCCGGCTGCACCGGCCGACGACGGTGATGTCGAAGAGCCCGTCGTCCATCCGCGCCTCGTGGCAGATCCGCATGCCGCCGCCGTACGACGGGCCGTTTCCGACGGCGACGAGGGTCGCCTCGATCTCGGTCTCGGGACCGTCGTCGAGCCGCATCTTGTACGGGATCGGGCGGAAGGACGCCAGCTCGGCGAGCATCGCCACGTCGTACTTGAACCGGCCGGGAGGCCAGCTCATCCGGTTGCCGCGATCATTGACCCGGGAGTCGAAGCCGGAGGCCAGCACGGTGGCGAAGTACGTGTCCCCCGCCTTGCCCAGGTCGATCGCCCGGGTACTGCCGGACTCCAGGGCGCCGACGACGGCCTCCGCGGCGGCGGCCGGGTCGCGTACGGGCAGCCCGGTGGCGCGGGCGAAGTCGTTGCCGGTGCCCACGGCCACGATGCCCATGGGCACCTCGGTGCCGGCCACGGCCTGCAGGGCCAGGGCGGCCATGCCGTCGCCGCCGACCGATATGAGCGCCCCGGTGCCCGCGCCGACGGCCTCGCGGGCGCCGGCGAGCGCGGTGGCGGCGTCGCGGCCCTGGACGGTGGTCACCTCGTAGCCGGCGTCGCGCAGCGCCCCGGCGACGACGGGGGCGGCCTTGGCGCCCCGGCCGCGGCCCGCGGTGGGGTTGACGAAGACGGTGATATCGCTGGTCACCCGCGTGACCCTAGCGGTCACGTGGCGTCGTCGTAACCATTTCTGCGGGGCGCGCTGTCCCCGCTCCCGGCGCCGCCGGCGCTGTCGGCCTCACCGGTGGACTGCTCCGGCAGCGACGCCGAGGCGCTCACGGGCTCCACGTCGCCCACGTCCTCGGGGGTGAGGTCGAGGTCGGACGCCTCGTCGTCCGCCGGGCCACGGGCCGCGATACGGGCCCGGCGGCGGTCGTTGAGCAGGGAGAACCCGGTCGCCAGGAAGTACAGCACGATCACCGGGCCGGCCAGCGCGAACATGCCGATCGGGTCGGTGCTGGGGGTGGCGATCGCGCCGAAGGCGACGATGCCGAAGATCATGGCCCGCCACCAGCCGAGCATGCGGCGCCCGGTGACGGCGCCGCCCATGTTGAGCATCACGAGCACGAGCGGCAGCTCGAAGGCGAGCCCGAAGACCACGACCATGCGGGTCAGCAGGTCGATGAACTCCGGCAGCGGCAGCAGGTTGGTGGCGTTCTCCGGGGTGAACTCGAGGAGCACCTCGGCCGTGGTCGGCAGGATCTTGTACGCGAAGAAGGCGCCGCCGACGAAGAGCGGCACGCCCGCGGCGACGAACCCGAGCGAGTACTTCTTCTCTTCCTTGTGGAGCCCGGGGGCGAGGAACGCCCACAACTGGTAGAGCCAGATCGGCGTCGAGAGCACCATGCCGGTCATGAAGGAGACCTTCAGCATGATGGTGAACGGCGAGATGAGGCCGTTGACCGTGAAGGAGGCGCAGTCCTCCTCCTTGCCGATCTCCGACGCCTGGAGGTCCTCCGGGCAGCCGACGGATTCGAGCACCGGATCCATCAGGAAGTCGACGATGTCCTGATAGAAGAAGAGCGCGGCGATACAGACGATGAGAATGGCCCCAACGGCCTTGACGAGCCGGTCGCGAAGCTCCCTGAGGTGCTCCGCCAGGGGCATGCGCCCCTCGGGGTCCTTCTCCTGGCGCTCCTTGCGCTCTTTACGGCGGGCAACGCTTAGCAACCCACGTCCTCATCTCGTGCCGCGAGGCCGTCTCCGGCCGCGGTGTGCCCCTGCGGATTCCTCAGCGCTGCGACTGTGACTGCTGCGGCTGCTGCTCGTTCACCTGCGGCTCGCTGACCGGGCGGGAGCTGGTCACGTCGCCGGGGGCGGCCTGGATGGTCTTCGGCGCGGGCTGCGGCGGGTCGGCGGGAGCCGCCTCGTCCGTCTTGCCCTCGTTCTTCATCGCCTTGGCCTCGCTCTTGAGGATGCGGGCCGACTTGCCCAGCGAACGGGCCATGTCCGGAAGCTTCTTCGCGCCGAACAGCAAAATGACGACGACGAGAATGAGGATGATCTCGGTAGGGCCGAGCCGTCCGAACATATGCGTCTACCTTCTCACCGAGGCTGCGTGGGTTTGGGCGTGATTGATCGTAACCCCCAGGGGTGAACCCCGGGCAATCCCCCGACGTACACCAATCGTGGCTCCCGCCTCGCACCGGAGCCGCGACCTGCAGCCTACCTCTCGAAATCCGTTCCGGGGAGGTCGTGTGGCGACCCCGCCCGCCGTGCGACGTCCGCCGCGGAGCGTTCGAGGTCGCGTGACGCGCGGCTGACCTGCTGCGCCGCCTCGTCCAGCCGGCGGGCCAGCCGGTGCGCCTCCAGCGCGACTCGAGCGGCGGGAAAGGCGAGCACGACGAGCCCGAGAAAGCCGAGCGCGACGGCGGTCATGGGCCACAGCATGGGCGAAGCCTAGCCGTCGCGGCGGCTGCGGAGGACACCGGCACCGCGGCAGATCATGCCCTGTACGCACTCTTCGTTACTTATGCCGGAATTATGGGATGTGTTACTCGACGTCGTATGCGGCAAGCGCCCTGACCGCCGCGTCACGCGCGCTGTCCGCCAGGTCGCCCGGCGCGACGATCCGCCCGTCCCGGCCCAGCCGCAGCGCCAGTCTGCGCAGCGATGCCGGGTCCGGCGCGCGCAGCGAGATCCGCAGGCCGCCGTCGGGCAGTTCCTCCGCACTGTCGTGCGGGTAGTACTCGGCGACCCAACGGCCGCCCGGTCCCACCTCGATGACGACCTCGGGGTCCTCCGCGGACGGCTGGACGATGCCCTCCGACAGGTCGCGCAGCTCGACGGGCGGCGGGTCGGCCGGGGCATCGAGGATCCGGATCGCCGCGACGCGGTCGAGCCGGAACGTACGCCGGGCCTCCGACAGCCGGCACCACGCCTCCACGTACGTGTGCCCGACGGAAACGAGCCGTATCGGGTCGATCTCCCGCTCGGTCAGCTCGTCCCGCGACGGCGAGTAGTACCGCAGCCACAGCCTGCGCCGCTCGGAGATGGCCCGGTCCACCTCGGCGAAGACCCCGCCCTCGGACTCGAACGTCACCGACAGGCTGGAGCTGGCCGCCGCGGACTCGCCGGCCGCGGCCTCCAGCTTCGCGGTGGCCCGCAGCAGCGCCTGCCGGTCGCCGGCGCGCAGCCCCGGCAAGGTGGCCACGGCCCGGGCCGCCACCAGCAGGGCGGTGGCCTCATCCGCGGCCAATCGCAGCGGCTCGCCGGTGCCGGTGGACTCGGGGTTGCGGAACCAGATGCGCTCGCCGTCGGTGTCGATGTCGAGCAGATCGCCGCCGCGGAAGCTCGTCCCGCACATGGGCAGCACGTCCAGGTCGGCGATCAGCTCGTCCTCGGTGACGCCGAAGGCGCGGGCGACGTCCGAGAGGTACGCGCCGTTGCGCTCGCTCAGATACGTCACCAGCGACAGCATCCGCCTGGTCTGGTCGATGGCACTGGCCACTGCTCCCCCGTCCTCCCTCAGCCCTTGGCCACGGCGCGCAGCCGGTCGATGACGTCGGCCCGCAGCTCGGCGGGCTCCAGGACGACCACGTCGGGCCCGAACTCCACCAGCCAGGCGTCCAGCCCGTGCCCGTACGGGATCTCCAGCTCGTCCCAGCCGGGCCGCACGGCCTCGCGGATGCCGTACGCGCGGGCGCGCAGCGGGTAGCCGGCGCCGGCGCGCAGCCGGATCAGGGCCGAGCGGTCGGCGCTCTCGCCGGCCCAGCGCTCGACGGTCTCGCGCACGGTCACGCGGTCCGGCACCTCGGCCGTGAAGCCACGCCCGCGGTTGCGCACCCGGCCGGTGATGCGGGAGAGCCGGAAGACCCGCTCGGCGTCGCGGCCCCGGTCGTGACCGACGAGGTACCAGTGGCCACGCCAGCACTCCAATTGCCACGGTTCGACGTGCCGGTCCTCCGGGCGGGCCGCATTGGCCTTGCGATACGGGAAGACGACGGGCCGCCGGTCCCGGCAGGCGAGCATCAGCGGCTCGAACGCCGCCTCACGTACCGGAATCCGCGGCTCCAGCGCGCTGCCCTGCTCCACCGCGCCGGCCTCGGGGCCGTCGGCCGCTCCGGCGAGCGGCATCCCGGCGGCGCGCAGCTTCTGCAGCGCGCCGCTGGCCGCGCCGGCGAGCCGGGCCTGCTGCCAGACTTTCGCGGCCACTCCGAGGGCGGCGGCCTCCTCGGCGTCCAGGGTGACGGGCGGCAGCCTGTTGTTGTCCCGGCGGGCCAGATAGCCCGGCTCACCGTCCAGGCCCTCGACGGTGTCGATGACCATCCCCAGCTCGCGCAGGTCGTCCTTGTCCCGCTCGAACATCCGGTTGAAGGCGTCCTCGCCGGAGGCGTCGGAGCCGAACGCGGCCCCGCGGCCGGGTCCGAAGGCTTCCACGTACGCCTCGATGGAGGTGCGCAGTTCACGCTTGCTGAGCGGGCGGCCGGTGCCGAGCAGGCACAGCGCCAGGCACATCAGCCGCTCCGCCTTGGCGATCGCCATCGAGGGGGTCTCCTTAGTGCGCGTCCGGGGCAGCGAGCGGCTGCCGCCGGCGACCGTCGTCCGCACGTGTCGCTCGTGTTCGCAGACGACGACCGTACTCCGCCTGGGCCCGGCGGCCAAAGCGAAGGCCCTCGCCTCACGGCGAGGGCCCTGCGCTCTGCTGTGTGCGGACGGTGCCGTCAGACCGCGACCAGGTCGCAGACGAAGATCAGCGTCTCGCCCGGCTTGATCCGGCCGCCCCCGGCGCCGGCCTCGCCGTAGGCCAGGTGCGGCGGGATGGTCAGCCGGCGCCGGCCGCCGACCTTCATGCCCGCCACGCCCTGGTCCCAGCCGGGAATGACCTGGCCGGCACCGAGCTGGAACTGCAGCGGCTTACCGCGGTTCCAGCTCGCGTCGAACTCCTCACCGCTGGAGAAGGCGACGCCGACGTAGTGGACGGAGACGGTGTCACCGGCCTTCGCGACGGGGCCGTTGCCCTCCCACAGGTCCTGGACCTCCAGGTCGGCCGGGGGCGGGCCCTCGGGGAAGTCGACCTCGGGCTTTTCGATGCTCACGGAAGAACACTCCTCGCGCATGAGTGACGGTGACTGGGCTGCCAAGTCTCGCAGACGCCCCCGGGCGGCGGGCCCGCCGCCTCCCCGGTGGAACGCCGGTGGTGGACCGTCCGGCGAACACCGGACACCTGCGGCCGTCGCCGCCCCGGTCGGGGCGGCGACGGCCTGCACGGTCCGGGCGGGCCCACGGGCACCGGGGCGGCTCCGGGTCCGGCGGGACGCACGGCCATACCCCCACAGCACCGTCCCGGGGACCGGGACGGTGCTGTCAGAGGGGCCGCCTACCGTTGTGCGGGAGTGCGGGTGAGGTGTGGGCGGGGCGACATCCGGAGGCCGTCCGGCCCCGGGCGCCCCCCGGTCCCGCCCGAGCCCGGGCCGGCCGGGCGGACCGCAGGTCAGACCGTGCCGAGGATGTCGACGACGAAGACCAGCGTCTTCTTCTCCAGCTCGTGGCCCTTGGAACTGCCGTAGCCCAGGTCCGGCGGGATGACCAGCAGCACCCGGTCGCCGACCTGCTTGCCGACGAGCGCCTTGTCCCAGCCCTTGACGACCGAGCCGGTGCCGATCTGGAAGGTGGCCGCGCCGGCGTTGTCCCAGGAGGCGTCGAACTTCTTGCCGTCCTCCCAGGCGTAGCCGGTGTACTGGGCGACGAGCCCCTGGCCGGCCTCGACCTCGGCGCCCTTGCCCTTGATGAGGACCTGCTCCTGCAGCTTCTCCGGGGCGTCCTCGCCGTCCGGGATGGTGATCTTCGCGGCCTTGCCCGCGGGGACCTCGATCTCCGGCATGCCGTCCCGCGGCTCGGCGGACTTGCCCTTCAGCTCGGCCTTGGGGTCGACCTTCCCGGCGCCGGCGACATCGATGACCCAGACCAGGCCGTCGCTCTTCCCGATGCCCGACTCCGGATTGAGGCTCTCACCGACGAGCGCGCCCGCGGTGCCCTCGACCAGCAGGCGGCTGCCCACCGTGTGGCCCTCGACGGAGTCGAGGACGTCCGGCGGCAGGGACTGGTTCGGCTCGCCGACCTTCCCCATGAGCTGCTGGTGCACGGCGCCGGCGCCCTGCCGGCCGCCGCCGCCCGCGGCGGCGGCGGCCCAGGTGCTGCCCAGGTCCTCGTCGTCCTTCATGGTCTTGCCGGCGAAGTCCAGCCGGACCTGGTCGCCGTCGCCGACCTTGGCTCCGTCGCCCTCGCTGAGGACCTTGACGACGACCTCGTCGGACGCCTTGGCACCGTCCGGGACGTCGAACTTCGGCTCCTCACCGAAGGCGCCCGTGACCTTGGTCACGGCGCCGGCCTTCCCCCCGTTGTCCGAGTCGGAGGAGTCCTCGGAGCCACAGGCCGCGGCGAACAGCAGGGCGGGCACGACGAGCGCCGCCCCCGTGCGGATCAGTTTGCGATGTGTCATGGGTCCAACTCGTGTAGGGGGTCCGGGCAGCTCCGGCCACTCTACGGCCTTTGCACCCGGATCCCCGTCATCGCACCCGTCCCGTGCACCTCGCGTGCCCCGTCTACATTCCGGCGATCAGCTTTTCCACCCGGTCGTCCACGGAGCGGAACGGGTCCTTGCACAGCACGGTCCGCTGCGCCTGGTCGTTCAGCTTCAGATGCACCCAGTCCACCGTGAAGTCGCGGCGCTGCTCCTGCGCCCGGCGGATGAAGTCGCCGCGCAGCCTGGCCCGGGTGGTCTGCGGCGGGACCGATTTGGCCTCGAAGACCTTCAGGTCGTTGCAGACACGGGCGGCCTGGCCCCGCTTCTCCAGCAGGTAGTACAGCCCGCGGCGGCGGTGGATGTCGTGGTAGGCGAGGTCTATCTGCGCGATCCGGGGGTGGGAGAGGGTGATGTTGTTCTTCGCCCGGTAGCGCTCGATGAGCTGGTGCTTCATCACCCAGTCGATCTCCGTGCCGACCTTGGCGAGGTCCTGGGAGCGGATCGCCTCCAGCGTGCGGCCCCACAGCTCCAGGACGCGCTCGACGACGCCGGTGCGGATGCCGCGGCGGTCGACGAAGTCCACGGCCTTCTCGTAGTACTCCTGCTGCACCTCCAGCGCCGACGCCTCGCGCCCGCTGGCGAGCCGCACCTTGCGCTGCCCGGTCATGTCGTGGCTGACCTCGCGGATGGCCCGGATCGGGTTCTCCAGGGTCAGGTCGCGCATCACGGTGCCGGCCTCGATCATGCGCAGCACGAGGTCGGTGGCGCCGACCTTGAGCAGCATGGTCGTCTCGGACATGTTGGAGTCCCCGACGATGACGTGCAGCCTGCGGTAGCGCTCGGCGTCGGCGTGCGGCTCGTCACGGGTGTTGATGATGGGCCGGGAGCGCGTCGTGGCGGAGCTGACGCCCTCCCAGATGTGCTCCGCGCGCTGGCTGACGCAGTAGACCGCGCCGCGCGGCGTCTGCAGCACCTTGCCCGCGCCGCAGATGAGCTGCCGGGTGACGAGGAACGGGATGAGGATGTCGGCGAGCCGGGAGAACTCGCCGTGCCGGGCCACCAGATAGTTCTCGTGGCAGCCGTAGGAGTTGCCGGCGGAGTCGGTGTTGTTCTTGAAGAGGTAGACGTCGCCCGCGATGCCCTCTTCGTGGAGCCGGCGCTCGGCGTCCACCAGGAGGCCCTCGAGGATGCGCTCGCCCGCCTTGTCGTGGGTGACCAGCTCGATGACGTTGTCACACTCGGGAGTTGCGTATTCGGGGTGCGAGCCGACGTCCAGGTACAGGCGTGCACCGTTGCGCAGGAAGACGTTGCTGCTGCGGCCCCAGGATACGACTCGGCGGAAGAGGTAGCGCGCCACTTCGTCCGGGGACAGGCGGCGCTGCCCCCGGAACGTGCACGTGACGCCGTACTCGTTCTCAAGCCCGAAAATGCGGCGGTCCATGCCTGAACATTACGCCTGTCGCTCTGTTTCGAAACCGGGTGCAGCTCCGCCGATTCGATCTTTTTCGACCGGCGGGGCCGTGCGGCCCGTGCGCACCAGAATCCGCACGAAGCCGGTCAGCACCAGCAGCGCCGCCGCACCGCCGAGTCCGACGACCGCGAAGCCGCCGGTGTCGCCGCCGTGCTCGACGGCCGGGCCGCTGATCGCCGTGCCGGCGGCGGCGCCGAACCCGAAGGTCGTGACCAGCCAGGAGAACGCCTCCGTGGAGGTCCCGCGCGGCGCGTGCCGGTCGACGACGACGAACGAACAGGCGAGCGCGGGGGCGAGGAACAGGCCCGCGACGCCGGAGAGCAGCGTCATCCCGACGGGGCCGGGAGTGAGCATCAGCGGCAGATAGCCGGCCGCCAGACCCGCCAGCAGCAACTGCAGCCGCCGCTCGGCCCGGCCCGGCCACTGCCGCGCGCCGTAGACGACACCGCCGGCGAGGGCACCGGCGCCGAGCGCGGAGAGGAGGTACCCGCCGATCGCGTCGTCTCCGCGGGCGTCGGCGTACGCGACGGAGGCGACGGCGGTACCGCCGAGGGCGACTCCGACGAAGAAGAACGCGCCGAGGATCACCAGCAGCCCCGGCGCGCGCAGGGCACCCAGCCAGTGCGCCTCGCGCGGCTCGGAGCGCCACCGGCGGGCAGGCGGCGAGAGGACGACCCACAGGGCGCCCAGGACGCCCAGGACGCTCAGCACGAGCAGCGCGGCGGCCTCGGAGGCGGTGGCGACCAGCAGGGTGACGATCAGCGGCGCGACCGCGAACATCACCTCCTGCGCGACCGCGTCCAGCGCGTACGCCCCGTGCACCCTGTCCTCACGCCCCAGCACGCTGGGCCACAGCGCCCGCAGCGCGCCCTCCAGGGGCGGTGTGAACACTCCGGCGACCAGGACGGCGGCACAGGCCAGCGGCAGCGGATCGATGCCCACGACGGCGAACAGGGCCATGCCGGCGGCGGACAGCAGGGCGCTGGGCAACAGCACGCGCGGCTGGCCGCGCAGGTCGACGGCGCGGCCGAGCAGGGGCTGCCCGATCGCGGTGGCCAGGCCGTAGCCCCCGGAGAGGATGCCGCCGAGGGTGTACGAGCCGCCTTCGGCCCGGACGAACAGCACGATGGCGAACGCTGCGGTGGCGTTGGGCAGCCGCCCGACGAGCGTTCCGGTGAGCAGCCGGCCGACGTGTCTGACGCGCAGCAACTCGGCGTATCCCCGCAGCACGGCCCCTCCCGAGACGCCGAAGTGTTACGTATAACGCCGTAGGTTATACGTAACACGGGCGAGGGTCGACCCCGTACGCCGGAACGGGACGAGGAGGCACCATGCGGGGCGCGCACGAGGACGGAGGGCGCGCGCCGGCCCCGCGGCCGGGGGCGGGCCGGGGCGGCGGCGTCACCAGCCGCGACGTCGCCCGGGCCGCCGGTGTCTCCCAGGCGGCCGTCTCGCTCGTCCTCGGCGGCAAGTGGCGCGGGCGTGTCTCCGCCGCCAAGGCCGACGCGGTCCGCGCCGCCGCCCGCGCATTGGACTACCGCCCCAACGCCGCGGCCCGCACCCTGCGCACCGGCGGCACCCGCACCGCGCTCCTCGTCGTCCCCGCGCTCACCAACGAGTTCTTCGCCGGTGTCCACACCGGCGCCGCCCGCGCCGCCGCCGCCCACGACTTCGGCGTCGTGCTCTACCCCTCCCCCGAAGGCATCGGCCCCGCGCGCGACCCCTTCGCCGCCGCGCACACCGCCGTCGACGGCGTCATCGCCTCCTCGATGGCCACCGACGCCGTACGGGCCCTGCGCGCCGGCGGGCTGCCGCTCGTCATGCTCGACAGCGACCCCGCGGACACGGACGCCGTCGCCACCGTCAACGCCGACGTCGCCGACGGCATGCGCCAGGTCGCCCGGCACCTGCTCGACCTGGGCCACCGGCGGATCACCCACGTCGCCGCCGGCATCGACTCCTGGACCTTCGCCGCCCGCGGGCGGGCGCTGGCCGACGCGCTGGCCGACGTGCCCGGCGTCCGGCTGCGCGCCGAACCCGCCGAGCTGTCCGTCTCCGGCGGGCTGGCGGCGGCACAGCGGGCCCTCACGGGCCCCGCGTCGGACCGGCCCACGGCCCTGGTCTGCGACGACGACCTGCTCGCGGCCGGCGCCCTCAAGGCCGTACGGCGCCTCGGGCTGCGGGTGCCGTACGACGTGTCGGTGACCGGCTTCGACGACCTGGCGCTGGCCACCGCCGTCGAGCCGGAGCTGACCACGGTGCGGCTCCCGGCCGCCACCGTGGGTGCGGCCGGCATGACGGCGCTGCTCGACACCCTCGCGGGCCGCAGGGCGGGCAGCACGACGGTCCCGGCCCGGCTGACGGTCCGCACCTCCACGGCCCCGGCACCGGGCTCCTAGGCCGCCTGCGGGCCCGGCCACCGGAGCGGCGCCCCCTGGAGCGGGGCCACCGGAGGCGGGTGCGGACACGGCGACGGGCGGGCCCGTGGCCGGGCCCGCCCGGTCGCAGCCGTACCGCTACTTCTTCTTCTTGCCGGCGCCGTTTCCCGGCTTCTCCGCCGTACCGTCCGCCTCCGCCGCGCCGTCCGCGCCGGAGGCACCCGCCGGACCGTCCCCGTCCTCCTCCAGCAGCCGGGAGAGCTGGCTGCCGAGGATCCGCCGGAACTTCCGCTGCTGCGGCCGGTTCCGGTCCAGGACCGCGACCTCGAGCTGCGTCGACGTCAGCTCCCGCTCACCGCCGTTGTTGTCCCGCGCCAGCGACTCCGCCGCCAGCTTCACCCCCTCCGCCAGCGTCATGCCCTCGCGGTGCCGCTGGTCGAGGTAGCTGCTGATCTGATCGGAATTGCCCCCGACCGCGACCGAACCATGCTCGTCGACGATCGAACCGTCGTGGGGCAGCCGGAAGATCTGGTCGTCGGCGGGGGTCTCCCCCACCTCCGCGACGATCAGCTCCACCTCGTACGGCTTCTCCGCGCCGCTGGAGAAGATCGTGCCGAGAGTCTGCGCGTAGACGTTGGCGAGGCCGCGGGCCGTGACGTCCTCGCGGTCGTACGTGTACCCGCGCAGATCGGCGTAACGGACGCCGCCGATACGCAGATTCTCGAACTCGTTGTACTTGCCGACGGCGGCGAAGGCGATCCTGTCGTAGATCTCGCTGACCTTGTGCAGGGCCCGGGACGGGTTCTCGGCGACGAAGAGGATGCCGTCGCTGTACTGCAGCACCACCACGCTGCGCCCGCGCGCGATGCCCTTGCGGGCGTACTCCGCGCGGTCCGCCATGGCCTGCTGGGGTGAGACATAGAACGGTGTCGACACCGGCTTATCCGTCCCTCTCTGCTCGTTGAGAAATCTCGTGGGGCCGCGCGCCTGCTAGAGCACGGAAGCGCGCGGGCCGTCGGGCTGCTCCAGCCGGCCGTCGACCACCGAGCGGGCGATCTCGGAGACCTCGGCGTCGGGCAGCCTGCGGAAGCCCTCGTCGGTGATGGACGTGACGATGGGGAAGATACGGCGGGTCATGTCCGGCCCGCCGGTGGCGGAGTCGTCGTCCGCCGCGTCGTACAGCGCCTGGACGACGACGGTGGCGGCCTGCTCCTCCGTGAGCTCGTCGGTGAACAGCTTCTTCAGGGCACCGCGCGCGAAGACGGACCCGGAGCCCACGGAGGCGTACCCCCGCTCCTCGGTCCGGCCGCCCGTCACGTCGTACGAGAAGATGCGGCCCTTCTCCCGCGCCGGGTCCCAGCCGGCGAAGAGCGGCAGCACCGCCAGCCCCTGCATCGCCATGCCCAGGTTGGACCGGATCATCGTGGACAGCCGGTTCGCCTTGCCCTCCAGGGAGAGCTGCGCACCCTCGACCTTCTCGAAGTGCTCCAGTTCCAACTGGAACAGCCGCACCATCTCGACCGCGACACCCGCGGTGCCCGCGATGCCGATGGCCGAGAACTCGTCCGCGGGGAAGACCTTCTCGATGTCGCGCTGAGCGATCATGTTCCCCATCGTGGCGCGCCGGTCCCCGGCGAGGACGACCCCGCCGGGAAAGGTCACGGCCACGATGGTGGTGCCGTGCGGCGCCTCGACGGCGCCCTTCACGGGCGGCAGCTCCCGATTGCCCGGCAGGGCCGTCGGAGCGTGCTCACCCAGGAAGTCCATGAACGAGGACGAGCCCGGGGTCAGGAAGGCGGCTGGCAGACGCCCGGTGCTCCGAGGGTTGGCTTCCACGCGAATCCTTCCGGGTACGGCGGCCCGCCCCCCACGGGCCGAGCCGGTGACTTGCGCCGGGCACGGACCTTACCCGTGCCCGCGTCCGGGCGTCCGCCCGGATGCTCCCGGACGGACGCCCGGGGCGGCTACTCGCCGCCCTTTTGCACGAACGAACGTACGAAGTCCTCGGCGTTCTCCTCCAGGACGTCGTCGATCTCGTCGAGAACGGAGTCCACGTCCTCGGACAGCTTCTCCTGCCGTTCCTTCAGGTCCTCGGAGACCTCGGCGTCCTGCGCCTGCTCCTCGACCTCTTCCTGGGACCGCGTGGCCTTCTGCTGACCACCGCCGGTGTCCTTGGTCGCCATTTCCCTCACCCCGCTCGGTGTCGCCCGATGGTCCTGACTGCGTCGCCTACAAGATCCGACCCTACAAGCTGGGGCCGACATCGGCCCGGTGCTCTTTCAACGCCGGAAGGCCACCCGGATGATTCCCCTCCGCGCCACCTTTAGCCCGGTCCGTCCCGGATCAGCCGCCCGAGAGGACCCGGACCAGCTCCTCCGCCGTGCGGCAGCGGTCCAGCAGCTCCTTCACGTGGTTGCGGGTACCCCGCAGGGGTTCCAGCGTGGGGACCCGCTGGAGGGAGTCGCGGCCGGGGAGGTCGAAGATGACCGAGTCCCAGGAGGCCGCCGCGACGTCGTCCGCATACTGTTCGAGACAGCGCCCGCGGAAGTACGCCCTGGTGTCCTCCGGCGGCTTCTTCACGGCCCGCAGCACCTCGTCCTCGGTCAGCAGCCGCTTGAGCCGGCCGCGGGCCGCCAGCCGGTTGTACAGGCCCTTCTCGGGACGTACGTCGGCGTACTGCAGATCGACCAGGGCGAGGCGGGCCGCGTCCCAGTCCAGTTCGTCCCGGCGGCGGTAGCCCTCCAGCAGCTCCCGCTTGGCCAGCCAGTCCAGCTCGCCGGAGAGGCTCATGGGGTCGGCTTCCAGCCGGTTGAGGGTGTCCTCCCAGCGGGTGAGCACGTCCGTGGTCTGCTCGTCCGCGTCCCCGCCGAAGCGCTCCTCGACGTACTTGCGGGCCAGCTCGCAGTACTCCATCTGGAGCTGTACGGCGGTGAGCGTGCGGCCGCTGCGCAGCACCACCTGGTGACGCAGCGTGGGGTCGTGCGAGACCTGGTGCAGGGTGCGCACGGGCTGATCGACGGCCAGGTCGACGGCGATGAAGCCGTCCTCGATCATCGACAGCACCAGGGCGGTGGTGCCGAGCTTGAGGTAGGTGGAGATCTCGGACAGGTTCGCGTCGCCGATGATGACGTGCAGCCTGCGGTATTTCTCGGCGTCGGCATGGGGTTCGTCGCGGGTGTTGATGATGGGGCGTTTGAGTGTGGTCTCCAGGCCGACCTCGACCTCGAAGTAGTCGGCGCGCTGGCTGAGCTGGAAGCCGTGGTCATTGCCGTCCTGGCCGATGCCGACGCGGCCGGCGCCGGTGAAGACCTGGCGGGAGACGAAGAAGGGCGTGAGGTGGCGCACGATGTCCGAGAAGGGGGTTTCCCGCTTCATCAGGTAGTTCTCGTGGCAGCCGTAGGACGCGCCCTTGTTGTCGGTGTTGTTCTTGTAGAGGTGGATGGGCTGGGCACCGGGCAGTTGACCCGCGCGTTCCGCGGCCTCGGCCATGATGCGCTCGCCCGCCTTGTCCCAGAGGACGGCGTCGCGGGGGCTGGTGACCTCGGGGGCGCTGTACTCGGGGTGGGCGTGGTCGACGTAGAGCCGGGCGCCGTTGGTGAGGATGACGTTGGCGAGGCCGATGTCCTCGTCCGTCAACTGGCTGGCGTCGGCGGCCTCGCGGGCGAGGTCGAAGCCGCGGGCGTCCCGCAGCGGGTTCTCCTCCTCGAAGTCCCAGCGGGCGCGGCGCGCCCGGTGCATCGCCGCCGCGTAGGCGTTGACGACTTGGGATGAGGTGAGCATGGCATTGGCGTTCGGGTGGCCCGGGACGGAGATTCCGTACTCCGTCTCGATGCCCATTACTCGCCGTACGGTCATGCGGCCCTCCTTGCCCGGTGCCGTCCGCGGCCCTGGACGGCACTCAAGTACCGCTGCGTCTGCGGCATGTGTGGTCCCCGCGGCGGCGATGCGCTGCGCCGCGCGCCGGTACGGAAGAGCCTAGAACGCCTTGACGGCAGTGGGGAGATCATTACAGCCTTTGCTCCGGTCCGTTTGCCCCCGTGGAAATGCGTGTCCGGCTGCGGGCGGCCGTGTGGTGCCCCCCGCAGCCGGATTCGCCGCATTTACAGGTACTGACCGGTGTTGGCCACCGTGTCGATCGACCGGCCGGTGTCCGCGCCCTGCTTTCCGGTGACGAGGGTGCGGATGAACACGATCCGCTCGCCCTTCTTTCCGGAGATACGGGCCCAGTCGTCGGGGTTGGTCGTGTTGGGCAGGTCCTCGTTCTCCTTGAACTCATCGACGCAGGCGGCGAGGAGGTGGGAGACGCGCAGACCCTTCTGGTTGTGGTCGAGGAACGCCTTGATGGCCATCTTCTTGGCGCGGTCCACGATGTTCTCGATCATTGCGCCGGAGTTGAAGTCCTTGAAGTAGAGGACTTCCTTGTCACCGTTGGCGTAGGTGACTTCGAGGAACCTGTTCTCCTCGGACTCGGCGTACATCTGCTCGACGACGGACTGGATCATCGCCTCGACGGTGGCCTCGGGAGAGCCGCCGTGTTCGGACATGTCCTCGGCGTGCAGCGGCAGGGTCCGGGTGAGGTACTTGGAGAAGATGTCCTTGGCGGCCTCCGCGTCCGGACGCTCGATCTTGATCTTCACGTCGAGCCGGCCGGGGCGCAGGATCGCGGGGTCGATCATGTCCTCGCGGTTGGAGGCGCCGATGACGATGACGTTCTCCAGGCCTTCGACACCGTCGATCTCCGAGAGGAGCTGCGGAACGATGGTGTTCTCCACGTCCGAGCTGACGCCGGAGCCGCGGGTGCGGAAGAGCGAGTCCATCTCGTCGAAGAAGACGATGACGGGGGTGCCCTCGCTGGCCTTTTCACGGGCTCGCTGGAAGACCAGGCGGATGTGCCGCTCGGTCTCGCCGACGTACTTGTTGAGCAGCTCGGGGCCCTTGATGTTGAGGAAGTAGCTCTTGCCGGCGGGGCGGCCGGTGTGTTCCGCCACCTTCTTGGCGAGGGAATTGGCGACCGCCTTGGCGATCAGCGTCTTGCCGCAGCCGGGCGGGCCGTAGAGGAGCACGCCCTTGGGGGGCCGCAGCTCGTGCTCCTTGAAGAGGTCGGGGTAGAGGTACGGCAGCTCGACGGCGTCCCTGATCAGCTCGATCTGGTTGCCCAGGCCACCGATCTTGGTGTAGTCGATGTCCGGAACCTCTTCGAGGACCAGCTCCTCGACCTCGCTCTTGGGGATGACCTCGTAGACGTACCCGGAGCGGGGCTCCAGGAGCAGGGCGTCGCCGGCCCGGATGGTGGTGTGCAGGAGCGGCTCGGCGAGCCGCACCACCTTCTCCTCGTCGGTGTGCCCCATCACGAGGGCGCGCTCGCCGTCCTCCAGGATCTCCTTCAGGGTGACGATGTCACCGGAGCGCTCGAACTCCATGGCCTCGACCACGTTCAGCGCCTCGTTGAGCATCAGCTCCTGCCCGCGGCGGAGCTCGTCGAGCTCCACGTTGGGGCTGACGTTCACCCGCAGCTTGCGGCCGCCGGTGAAGATGTCCGCCGTGCCGTCGTCACCGGCCTGGAGGAAGACTCCGAAGCCGGCGGGCGGCTGAGCCAGCCGGTCGACCTCTTCCTTCAGGGCGACGATCTGGTCGCGTGCCTCACGGAGAGTGTTGGCCAGGCGCTCGTTCTGCGCGGACACTCCGGCGAGGTTGGTCTGCAACTCGACGATGCGTTCTTCGAGGATCCTCGTGTGACGCGGCGAGTCGGCGAGCTTTCGTCGCAGGACGGCGATCTCCTGCTCAAGGTAGGCGACCTGACCGGCAGGGTCGTCGGACCCTCGACCCGGCCGGATGCCGCGGTTGGTGTCGTCGTCGTGGGCTGCCACGGTCCTCACCTCCTCCAAGGGGAGCTGGACGCTTCCTGACCCTACCTGGCCGCGTCCCACTTGAAACCCCTAGATCACAAAGACGGTCGGGGTGCATCCGATCTTCACCCGTGCGCCCGTCCTCACGCCAGGCAAATACCCATCCAGCAACATCGGAAAGCAGCCATTTGTTTCCTCTGCAACGCTCAACACCCACCCAGGGTGCCTGGAATTGCAGCGGAACCACGACTGCTTCCCCGCGGGTTCCGGGGACCGGCGGCATTGCGGTGCGGGAGAGGGGGCGGCGGCGGGGTCAGACCTGGGTGCCGGGGACGGGCTCCGCGGTGAGCTCGAAGCGGCCGTCCTCCCACGTCCAGGTCACGTTGCGCTGCTTGTCCGGCTTGCTCCGGGGGACGTCCGGCGAGGAGTAGCCGAGGAGGGTGGCCGAAATCTCGTTTTCGCGGACAGCGAATTCCCCGACGCTCATGCCCTCGGCCGGGTCGAGCAGTGTCGCGGTCACACGCGGTGACACACCGGGCCTGGTGGCGGACACGAGGTACATCCCGCTGGGCGGGGAGCCCGCGGCGGCCCGGCAGCGCACCACGGCGACCGTCTCCGCGCGCCCGTCGCCGTCGAAGTCCGAGGAGCCCTGCTTGAAGACCTCCGGCTCGGTGCCCGCGCAGTCGACCGGGTAGTGGGCGGCGCGTGCCTCCGGCCCGGGGGCGGGTCTGCCGCCGTGGTCGCCCTTGCCGTCGTTGCCGGCGGCGACGGTCGGGGGCTGGATGAGCGCCGCGAGGGCGATGACTCCGGCCATGGCGGTCGCGGTGGCGACCCAGTGCACCGGGCGGGGGTGCGTGTGCGGGAGGTCGGCGCCGGGCAGAGGCTGCACGGGTGAGGCTCCTGGGAGGGCTGGGAGGGCCGTGGGGAGGCCAGCATGGTGTCACATACCGGCCGCCCGCGGAACGACCCCTGCCGCTTCTGTGCCGCCTCAGTTCCCCGCCGAGGCCCGCTGGCCGCCGGGCCCGGTGTAATCCTCCCCGTACGCCCCCTTCGCCGGCCGGCGGCGGCGCAGCGGCGGCTCGACGCCGTCGGCGAGCCTGCGGGCGGTGAGCAGGAAGCCGGTGTGGCCGATCATGCGGTGGTCCGGGCGTACGGCGAGGCCCTCGACGTGCCAGTTGCGCAGCATGGTCTCCCACGCCTGCGGCTCGTTGAAGCTGCCGTGCTCGCGGATGGACTCCACGGTGCGGGCGAGCTGGGTGGTGGTGGCGACGTACGCGCAGAGGATGCCGCCGGGCACCAGGGCCTTCGCAACCGCGTCCAGGCACTCCCAGGGCGCGAGCATGTCCAGGATGACGCGGTCGACGTCGGTGTCCGCAAGGTTGTCCTGCAGGTCGCCGACGGTGAGCTGCCAGGCGGGGTGGGGGCCGCCGAAGTAGCGCTCCACGTTCTGCCGGGCGACGTCGGCGAAGTCCGCGCGGCGCTCGTAGGAGTGCAGCATCCCGCTGTCACCGACGGCGCGCAGCAGGAAGCTCGTCAGCGACCCGGAGCCGACCCCCGCCTCGACCACGCGGGCACCGGGGAAGACGTCGGCGAACGCCAGGATCTGGCCGGCGTCCTTGGGGTAGACGACGGCCGCTCCGCGCGGCATGGACAACACGTAGTCGGGGAGCAGGGGGCGCAGCGCGAGATACGGGACGTTGCCCGTGGTGCGCACGACGGTTCCCTCGGGGGCGTCGATCAGCTCGTCGTGCGGGAAGGAGCCCTTGTGGGTGTGGAAAGCCTTCCCGGCTTCGAGCGTGAACGTGTAGTGGCGGCCCTTGGGGTCGGTGAGCTGTACCTGGTCCCCGACCTGGAAGGGCCCGCGGCGGCGGGCGGCACCGGTCGGCTCGGACATGCCGCTCACCCTACCGGCCTGCGTGGGTCAGGGCTGCGGCCGGGCCATGGCGGCGACGAAGGCCCGCTCGACGTCGGCGGTGGCCAGCACCCCGTAGATGTGGCCGGTCTCCTCCAGCACGAGGTATTCGCTGTGCGGGCTCTCGCGCAGGTGCTCCAGCAGTTGTTCGCCCGTCAGCTCGGCGGAGAGCTTCATCTCGTCCGTGAGGTCCTGGGAGAGCGAGCTGACGGCCACCCAGGGGCGGCGGTGGGTGGGTGTCTGGGCGATGGCGGCGCCCCGGACGACGCCGGTGGGATCGCCGCGGCCGTCGACGACGATCAGGGCGCGGGCGCCGGCGGCGTCGGCCCGGCGCAGCGCCTCGGAGAGCGGGGTGTCGGCGGTGACGGGCGCGGCCCGGCGGGTGAGGGCGCGGGCGCGCAGCTCCGGCAGCCGCTCGCGGAGCCGGGCCATGCGCAGGCTGTTGCCGGCGCCGGTCCAGATGATCGCGGCCAGGATCGCTGCCAGCAGGGCGTCGGTGACGGTGTCGAAGCTGCCGGGGTCGGAGGCCCGGGAGTGGGTGAAGAGCGGGAGGCCGATGAGCGTGGCCACGGCCAGCGCGCGGCCCACCCAGGCGGCGACGACCGTGCCGGTCATGGGTTTGCCGCTGACCTTCCACACCACGGCGCGAAGCATCCGGCCGCCGTCCAGCGGCAGGCCGGGCAGCAGGTTGAACACGGCCACGATGAGGTTGGAGATCGTCAGCGCGGCGAGCAGCACCGCGGGCACGGTTTCCCGCTCGACGAACTGGAGGGCGCCGTAGAAGCCGCCGGCGAGCACCAGGGAGAGCAGCGGCCCGGCGAAGGC
Organism: Streptomyces sp. CNQ329; assembly: GCF_000482585.1. NCBI lineage: Bacteria > Bacillati > Actinomycetota > Actinomycetes > Kitasatosporales > Streptomycetaceae > Streptomyces > Streptomyces sp. CNQ329. The sequence goes on from NZ_AXVU01000036.1 coordinate 51,074, forward strand.
GAGCCAGAACTCGCGGCCGGGGGTCTCGGACTCCTTCTCGATCTCCGAGACGCCGCCGAAGAACTGGAGCTGGATGCGGCGGACGGGCAGTTTGTAGTGGAGGGCGACGCGGGTGTGGGCCAGCTCGTGGACGAGCACGGAGGCGTAGAACGCGACGGCGAAGAAGAGCGCGATCACGTAGCGCAGGGCGCCCAGCTCGGGCAGGATCCGTTCGAGCTGGCCGCCGAAGACCCAGGTGATGAGGGCGGCGACGAGGAACCAGCTCGGGGCGACGTACACGGGCACGCCGAAGGGGCGGCCCATGAGGATGCCGCCGCCGCGGCCGGGCCGATCGCCCCTGCGCTCCTCGCTCACGACTTCCACTCCTGCCCGCTCGCGGTGCTTGTTCTCCTGCCCTCCGGTCCGGCCTGCATCGTATGCCGCCGGATGTCGGTCCCGGGCCCTAGGGTCGTACACCATGAGTACCCGCACCGACACCGGGAACCACCCCGCGGACCCCGCCCCCACGTCGCCCGGGGAGCCCGCCGGGCGAGACGTGCCCCGGGCCCCGGAGCCGCCCCGGGCGCTGTCCCCCTCCCGCGCCGCGGACTTCATGACGTGCCCGTTGATGTACCGCTTCCGGGTGATCGACAGGCTGCCGGAGAAGCCGCGCGCCTCGGCCGCCCGCGGGACGCTGGTGCACGCGGTGCTGGAGCGGCTCTTCGATGATCCCGCTGCCGAGCGTACGCCGCCGCGGGCGCGGGCGCTGGTGGCGCCGGCGTGGGAGCGGCTGCTCGCGGAGCGGCCGGAGCTGGCGGAGCTGTTCACGGACGGTGACACCGAGGGCGGTGGGGAGGGGAGCGGCGGGGACGCGGCCGGGGACGGGGACGGCGGGGTGGCCGCCGGGGCCGCGGAGCGGCTGGCGGAGTGGCTGGCCGGGGCCGAGCGGCTCGTCGAGCGGTGGTTCACGCTGGAGGACCCCGCCCGGCTGGAGCCCGCGGACCGGGAGCTCTACGTGGAGACCGTGCTGGCCTCCGGGCTGAAGCTGCGCGGCGTCATCGACCGGGTCGACGTCGCGCCGACCGGCGAGGTCCGCGTGGTGGACTACAAGACCGGCAAGGCGCCCCCGCCGGAGTTCGCCGCGGACGCCCTCTTCCAGATCAAGTTCTACGCGCTGGTGCTGTGGCGGCTGCGGGGCAGCGTCCCGCGCCGGCTGCAGTTGGTGTACCTGGGCAGCGGCGACGTGCTGACCTACGACCCGGACGAGGCCGATCTGCGCGGCGTGGAGCGCAAGGTGCTCGCCCTGTGGCAGGCGATCGTGCGGGCGACGGAGAGCGGCGACTGGCGGCCGAGGCCGGGCCGGCTGTGCGGCTGGTGCGACTTCAAGGACTCCTGCCCGGCCTTCGGCGGCACCCCTCCCCCCTATCCGCTGACCGCCGTCGGCCTGGGCCTGCCGCGGCCCCGCCCGGCCGGGGAGGCCGACGGCGCGCAGGGCAGAATGGGCACCGCCTGACACGTCGGTCAGGCCGAGGAAGAGGAGACCCTGTGGCCATCCGCGTCCTGCTCGTCGACGACCAGCCGCTGCTGCGCACCGGCTTCCGCATGATCCTGGAGGCCGAGCAGGACATCGCCGTCGTCGGTGAGGCCGGCGACGGGCTCCAGGCGCTCGACCAGGTCCGGGCGCTGCAGCCGGACGTGGTGCTCATGGACATCCGGATGCCGCGCATGGACGGCGTGGAGGCCACCCGGCAGATCACCGGCGCCGGCCGGGACGGGCCCGCCAAGGTGCTGGTGCTGACCACCTTCGACCTCGACGAGTACGTGGTGGAGGCGCTGCGCGCCGGGGCCAGCGGCTTCCTGCTGAAGGACGCGCCGGCCGGGGAGCTGGTCCAGGCGATCCGCGTGGTCGCCGCGGGGGACGCGATGCTGGCCCCGAGCATCACCAAGCGGCTGCTCGACAAGTTCGCGACCAAGCTGCCGACGGGAGAGCAGGAGGTGCCGGACACCCTGGACACGCTCACCGAGCGCGAGGTGGAGGTGCTGAAGCTGGTCGCCCGCGGCCTGTCGAACGCGGAGATCGCCGCCGACCTCTTCGTCAGCGAGACGACCGTCAAGACCCATGTGGGCCACGTGCTGACCAAGCTGAGCCTGCGCGACCGGGTGCAGGCCGCGGTGTACGCGTACGAGAGCGGGCTGGTGCGCCCCGGCGGTTCCTGAGCGACGGCCGGGAGCCCCCCGTGCGAGAGGCTCCCGGCCGCGTACGCATGTCAGGCGCGCCGGCCGGTCACTCCGAACCCTTCGAGATCTCCCAGAAGCGGAAGACCGTCGAGGCGTCGAGCGTCCACTCCAGGCCGAGGATGTTCTCCCGCGCGGCGGCGTACTGCTTGCCCTGCCACAGCGGTATCACGGGCAGTTGGTCGGCGACGATGTTCTGCAGCTCGCCGTAGGCGTCCACCGTGGCCGTACGCTCCGACTGGGCCGCGGTCGCCGGTATCAGCTCGCTGGTGATCCGGCCCGGGTTGTAGTTGTTGGACAGGACGTTGCCCTCGCCGAAGAACGGCGCGGTGAAGTTGTCGGGGTCCGGGTAGTCCGGCACCCAGCCCTTCACGTAGACGCCGTACGAGCCCTCCTCGACGCCCTTTTCGAACTCGTCCAGCGGCACGGACTCCACGTCCGCCTCGAACAGGCCGCTGTCGTTGAGCTGCTCGGCGATCAGCTCGAAGGACGGCACCGTGCCGGGCCCGTAGCGCTCGGGCGTGGCATACAGCGTCACGCGCACCTTCTCGTCGATGCCCGCCTGCCGCAGCACCTGCTCGGCCCTGGCCGGATCGGGGCGATCGCCGTAGGTGTCGTAGAAGGCGGTGTTGTGGCCGGTGATACCGGCCGGGACGATCGAGTACAGCTCTTCGGCCGTGCCCTCGTAGACCTCGCGGACCAGCGCGTTGCGGTCGATGAGGTACGCGAACGCCTTGCGCACGGCGGGGTCGCCGGCGACCGGGTCGTCCATGTTGAAGACCAGGTGCTGCACCTCGGCGCTGGTGCCCTCGACGAGCTGGATCTTCTGGCCGGCCCCGGCCTGGTCCTGCAACTGGGCGATGTCCTTCATCGCCAGGCCGCGGTAGGCCAGGTCGATGTCGCCGCTCTCCAGGTCCTGCTTCAGCTTGTCGTCGCCGCCGCCCCCGCCGTACAGCCTCAGCGTCATCCCGGAGTTCTGCACCTTGGCGGTGCCCTTGTAGCCGGAGTTGACGGAGAACTCGGCCTCCTTGCCCTCCTGGTAGGAGTCCAGCTTGTACGGTCCCGACCCGACGGCCTTGCCGTCCTCGCGCAGCTTGTCCCCGGGGTAGGACTCGCTGTCGACGATCGAGCCGGCGCCGGAGGCGATCTTCATGGGGAAGGTCGCGTCGGGGTAGTCCAGCCGGAACGTCACGGTCAGCTCGTCGGGCGTCTCGATGTTGCCGATCGAGTCGAGCATGACGGCGGGGCCCGCCGGGTCGTCGATGCCGATGGTGCGCTCGAAGGAGAACTTCACGTCCTCGGAGGTGAGTTCGGAGCCGTTGGAGAACTTCAGCCCGTCCTGGAGGGTGCAGGTGTAGACGCGGCTGTCGGAGTCCTCGAAGGCGCACTCCTCCGCCGCCTCGGGCTCGGGCTCCGTGGACCCCTTGGGGAAGCTCAGCAGGGACTGGAAGACGTTGTTGAACACCAGCCAGGAGCCGACGTCGTAGCCCGCTGCGGGGTCGATGGCCGTGACCTCGTCGGTCATTCCCATCACGACCGCGTCGCCGGAGCCGGCCCCCGATCCGGAGTCCGAGCCGCAGCCGGCAGCGAGCAGTACGGTGGCCATGGCGGCGCCGAGGGGTGGGGCGAACCGCTGGACAGCCTTCTTCACGTGTGTGGGTTCCTTCACTCGGGTCGGTTCTCTGCCCGGCGCGGCACCGCCGGTGGGCCCTACTCGCTCAGTCCGCGCCGCAGCTCCCACAGCTGCAGCGTCGACGACGAGTTGAGCGCCCATTCCGCCCCCGTGACGGTGTCGCGCGCCGCGATGTACTGCTTGCCCTGCCAGAGCGGGAGGTACGGGACGTCGGTCGCGAGGACGTCCTGTATCCGCTCGAAGCTGTCCGTCGTACGCTCCCGCTGTGCCTCCTGGCGGGTCCGCGGGATCAGGTCCTCGATGACGGAACTCTCGTAGTTGTTGAAGGTGAAGTTCTCCTCGCCGACGAACGGCCCGGTGAACGTGTCGGGGTCGGGGAAGTCGGGATACCAGTGCAGGCCGTAGACGGCGTACCGATTCTCCGCGTAGTTCTTCTTGTACGTCTCCCAGGTGTCGCCCTTGAGGGTGGCCTTGAACAGGCCGGACTGGTTGAGCTGGTCACGCAGCTCCTCGAACTCGGCCTTCGTCGTCTCGCCGTAGTGGTCGGTGGTGTAGTTCAGGGTGAGTTCGACGGGGGTCTCGACGCCGGCGTCCCGGAGCAGCTCGCGGGCGGCGTCGATGTCCGGGCGATCCCCGTAGGCGTCGTGGAACGCGGTGTTGTGGCCGACGATGCCGCGCGGGATCATCGCGAAGAGCGGGTCGACGGTGCGCTGGTAGACCTCGCGCGCGAGCTTCGTCCTGTCGATCACCTCGGCCGTCGCCTGGCGCACGGCCCGGTCCTCGACGGTCGGGTTCTCCACGTCGAAGACGAGGTAGGCGATCTCCGCGCCGGGCGTCTCGAAGAGGCTGACGTCCCCGTCGGTGCCCTCGTCGAGACGGTTGATCTGCTCCGGCTTCAGGCTGCGGCCCATCACGTCGATGTCGCCGCCGGAGATGGCTTTCTCCATGCTCCCGGAGGTGTCGAAGTAGCGGACCTCGACCGCGTCGTTCTGCGGCTCGACCTCGCCCTTGTAGGCGTCGTTGCCGGTGTAGACGGCCTTGGTGGCGACGTCGTCCTCGTGCTCCACCTTCAGGCTGTAGGGGCCGGAGCCGGCGATCTCGAAGCCCTTGTGGAGCTTGTCTTTTTCGTAGACCTCGCTGTCGACGATGGCCGCGGCGGGCGTGGCGAGCTTGAGGGGGAACGTCGCGTCGGGCGACTTGAGGTGGAAGACCACGGTCAGCTCGTCCGGTGTCTCCACCGTGTCGACGTTGGCGAGCAGCGGGAACGGGCCGTTGGGGTTCTTGATCTCGAGCATCCGCTCGACGGAGAACTTGACGTCCGCCGCCGTGAGGTCGTGGCCGTTGGTGAACTTCAGGCCGTCGCGGAGCGTGCAGCGGTACTGCTCGCTGAGCCGGTCGGCGAAGACGCACCGCTCGGCGGCGTCCGGCTCGGGCTCCGAGCCCGTACGCGGCATCCTCATCAGCGTCTGGAAGGTGTTCTGCAGAATGTTCCAGGAGTTGATGTCGTACGCCGTGGCGGGGTCGAGGGGGGCGGGGTTCTCCTTCGTCAGCTCCAGCTTGTCGGTCGTGCCCACCACGATCGCGTCGCCGCCCCCGCCGGAGCCGCCCACCACTCCGCAGGAGGCGACGATCGGAGCGAGCACACCCACCAGCGCGGGCAGCACCAACGACTTACGAATCATGGTCGACTTTCTCCCTCAGGCGTCCCCGGAGAGATTAGCCGGAGCACCCAGCCGGGCTCGGCCGCAGGGAAGTTGAGAAAGAATCACGCGCCGATTACGCCCGGCGTCCTTCCGATAACCGGACGCGGGAACATTGGCCGCGAACCCGAATCAAACCGGGCACAGGGCGGCGCACCCCAGGCCTGTGAGAACCTCTCCAGCACAAGACCGTTCACCTGTCGAGGGCTGTGTGCGTGAGAAAGGTCACCACGGCGAATCCACGCCGTGAAGCGGCAATGGGGTAACGGCTTTCGTTACGCAAAATGCATGGACCGCTGCGCGGAGTTCTCCGCCGCTTTCTCACTGGAGGCGGTCGACTACGGAGCGGAGAAAGGGGAGATCGACTTCCGTGAGGGAGCGCACAAGGTGCCTCCCCGGCGCGGGCTCGATCGGCGCCACCGACGGTACCGCCACGACGGCGCAGCCGGCCGCCTCCGCCGCCGTCACCCCGGTGAGGGTGTCCTCGATCACGGCGCAGCGCCGCGGGTCGGCGCCGAGGGCCGTCGCGGCGTGCAGGTACGGGTCGGGGTGCGGCTTCGTGCGCGGGATCTCGTCGCCCGCCACCGAGAGGTGGAACTCGTGGCCGAGCGCGCGCAGCATCCGGTCGATGATGCGCCGGTGGGAGGCGGAGACCAGGGCCGTGGGCACGTCGTGCGCGGCGAGTTCGGTGAGCAGCCGCCGGGCGCCGGGCATGAGGGGCACGTCGCCGTCGATCAGCTCCTCGAACCGGGTGTTGAGGCGGACCGTCAGCTCGGACAGGGCGATGTCCGCGCCGGTGGTGGCGATGAGGTACGCGGCGCTGCGGGACATCGGGCCGCCGACGACGACCTGACGCTGCTCCTCGGTCAGCTCGTGGCCGAACTCGGCGAAGACCGAGACCTCGGCGGCCCACCAGAAACCCTCGGTGTCGACCAGGGTGCCGTCCATGTCGAGCAGTACGGCCTGCGGGGTCGTACCGCGGACGGACCGCACCCGGCGGACCGGGGCGGTGCCCTGAGCCGTTCGGGTGCCTTCAGCGGGGATGCTGCTGGTCATCCGCTCACCTCCCTCGAAGGGGCGCAAAGGCCGGCCGCCAGAAGCGACCGGCCTGTTCCGGACCGACCAGTGTAAGCCGACTGTCCGAAAAGTGCCTGTGGAGTGCCGGGGGCGTTTCCCGGGGCGCCCGGCGCCCGGCTGTGTGCCGGGCGCCGGCGGCGCTCACCGGGCGTTGAAGTACTTCGCCTCGGGGTGGTGGATGACGATCGCGTCCGTGGACTGCTCCGGGTGCAACTGGAACTCCTCGGAGAGCTTCACCCCGATCCGCTCCGGCTCCAGCAGCTCGGCGATCTTCGCCCGGTCCTCCAGGTCCGGGCACGCGCCGTAGCCCAGCGAGAACCGGGCGCCGCGGTACTTCAGCGCGAACATGTCCTCGACGTCCGCCGGGTCCTCGCCGCCGTAGCCCAGCTCGGCGCGTACCCGCGCGTGCCAGTACTCCGCCAGCGCCTCGGCGAGCTGCACGGAGAGCCCGTGCAGCTCCAGGTACTCGCGGTAGGAATCGGCGGCGAAGAGCTCGGCCGTGGCCTCGCCGATCTTCGAGCCGACGGTGACGATCTGGAAGCCGACGACGTCGGTCTCGCCGGAGTCCTCCGGCCTGAAGAAGTCCGCCAGGCACAGCCGCCGGCCGCGTCGCTGGCGCGGGAAGGTGAAGCGGGTGCGCTCGGCGCCGTCGTCGCCGAGGACGATCAGGTCGTCGCCCTTGGAGACGCAGGGGAAGTAGCCGTAGACGACGGCCGCCTCCAGCAGGTTGCCGGTCTGCAGCCGGTCCAGCAGGCCGCGCAGCCGCGGCCTGCCCTCGGTGGCGACCAGGTCCTCGTACGAGGGCCCTTCGCCGCGCGGCGCCTTCAGCCCCCACTGGCCCTTGAACAGTGCGCCCTCGTCCAGCCAGGAGGCGTAGTCGGCCTGCTGGATGCCCTTGACGACCCGGGTGCCCCAGAACGGCGGGGTGGGCACGGGGTTGTCGGTGGCCACGTCGGAGCGGGCGGCGCCGCCCTCGGCCTCCCCGGCGGGCTCGGGCTCGCTCGCGCGGACCCGGCGGGGGCGCAGCTCGGGCAGCTCGGCGCCGGGGACGCCGCGCTTGACGCCGATGAGGGCGTCCATGAGCCGCAGCCCCTCGAAGGCGTCGCGGGCGTAGCGGACCTCGCCCTCGTAGATCTCGTGCAGGTCCTGCTCGACGTACGCGCGGGTGAGCGCGGCGCCGCCGAGGATCACCGGGAACCGGGAGGCGAGCCGGCGCTGGTTCAGCTCCTCCAGGTTCTCCTTCATGATCACCGTGGATTTCACCAGCAGCCCGGACATCCCGATCACGTCGGCCGCGTGTTCCTCGGCGGCCTCCAGGATGGCCGAGACCGGCTGCTTGATACCGAGGTTGACCACGTCGTAGCCGTTGTTGGACAGGATGATGTCGACGAGGTTCTTGCCGATGTCATGCACGTCGCCGCGCACGGTGGCCAGCACGATGGTGCCCTTGCCGGAACCGCCCTCGCCGTCCTCGACCTTCTCCATGTGCGGCTCCAGATAGGCCACCGCGGTCTTCATCACCTCGGCGGACTGGAGCACGAACGGGAGCTGCATCTGCCCGGAGCCGAACAGTTCGCCGACCGTCTTCATGCCGTCGAGCAGCGTCTCGTTGACGATGTCCAGCGCCGGCCGCTCCGCGAGCGCGGCGTCGAGGTCGGCCTCCAGGCCGTTCTTCTCGCCGTCGATGATCCGCCGCTTCAGCCGTTCCTCCAGCGGCAGCGCCGCCAGTTCCTCCGCCTTGCCGGCCTTCATCGACTTGGTGTCGACGCCCTCGAAGAGCTCCAGCAGGCGCTGCAGCGGGTCGTACGCCGGCTCGTCGCCCTGCGCCGGCCTGCGCCTGTCGTAGATCAGGTCCAGACAGACCTGCACCTGCTCCTCCTCCAGCCGGGCGATCGGCAGGATCTTGCTGGCGTGCACGATCGCCGAGTCCAGGCCGGCCTTCACGCACTCGTCGAGGAAGACGGAGTTGAGGACGACCCGGGCGGCCGGGTTGAGACCGAAGGAGATGTTCGACAGGCCGAGCGTGGTCTGTACGTCGGGGTGGCGGCGCTTGAGTTCGCGGATGGCCTCGATGGTGGCCCGGCCGTCGCCGCGGGACTCCTCCTGGCCGGTGCAGATGGTGAACGTCAGGCAGTCGATGAGGATGTCGGACTCGTGGATGCCCCAGTTGCCGGTGAGGTCCTCGATCAGCCGCTCGGCGATGGCGACCTTGTGCTCGGCGGTGCGCGCCTGACCCTCCTCGTCGATGGTCAGCGCCATCAGTGCGGCGCCGTGCTCGCGGGCGAGCGATGCGACCCGGGCGAAGCGGGACTCGGGGCCGTCGCCGTCCTCGTAGTTGACGGAGTTGATGACGGCCCGGCCGCCGAGCTTCTCCAGGCCGGCGCGGATCACGGGGACCTCGGTGGAGTCCAGCACGAGGGGCAGCGTGGAGGCGGTGGCGAACCGGCCCGCCAGCTCGGCCATGTCGGCGGCGCCGTCACGGCCGACGTAGTCGACGCACAGGTCGAGCATGTGGGCGCCCTCGCGGATCTGGTCGCGGGCCATCTCCACGCAGTCGTCCCAGCGGCCTTCGAGCATGGCGGTGCGGAACTTCTTCGAGCCGTTGGCGTTGGTGCGCTCGCCGATCGCCAGGTACGAGGTGTCCTGGCGGAAGGGCACCGTCTGGTACAGCGATGCGGCCCCCGGCTCGGGCCGGGGCGCACGCTCGGCCGGCTCCAGGCCCCGTACCCGCTCGACCACCTGCCGCAGGTGCTCCGGGGTGGTGCCGCAGCAGCCGCCGACCAGGGACAGCCCGTACTCGCGGACGAACGTCTCCTGGGCGTCGGCCAGTTCGCCCGGAGTCAGCGGATAGTGGGCGCCGTTCTTGCCGAGGACCGGGAGGCCGGCGTTGGGCATGCAGGACAGCGGCACCCGGGAGTGCCGGGCGAGGTAACGCAGGTGCTCGCTCATCTCGGCCGGGCCGGTGGCGCAGTTCAGCCCGATCATGTCGATGCCCAGCGGCTCCAGCGCGGTCAGCGCGGCGCCGATCTCGCTCCCGAGCAGCATGGCACCGGTGGTCTCGACGGTCACCGAGCAGATGAGCGGCAGGTTCGCGCCGGTGGCGGCCAGCGCCCGGCGGGCGCCGAGGACGGCGGCCTTGGTCTGCAGCAGGTCCTGGGTGGTCTCGACGAGCAGCGCGTCGGCGCCGCCGGCGATCATGCCCTCGGCGTTCTGCTGGTAGGCGTCGCGCAGCGTGCCGTACGCGACGTGGCCGAGGGTCGGCAGCTTGGTGCCGGGGCCCATGGAGCCGAGGACCCAGCGCGGGCGGCCGTCGCCCGCGGTGTGCGCGTCGGCGGACTCGCGGGCGATACGCACCCCGGCCTCGGACAGCTCGAAGATCCGGTCCGCGATGTCGTACTCGCCGAGGGCGGCGTGGTTGGCGCCGAAGGTGTTGGTCTCCACGCAGTCCACCCCGGCCGCGAAGTACTCGTCGTGCACGGAGCGCACGATGTCGGGGCGGGTGACGTTGAGGATCTCGTTGCAGCCTTCGAGCTGCTGGAAGTCCTCCAGCGTGGGCTCCTGCGCCTGGAGCATGGTGCCCATGGCACCGTCGGCCACCACCACGCGGGTCGCGAGTGCCTCGCGGAGCGCGTCGGCTCGGGTCTGCTGGCTGGCGGCGGGCTGGGACGGCTGCGAAGCCATGGGGATACTCCCTCGTGTGCGACGGCTGTCGGCTATGCACGGCCCGCGGGGACCGGTGCACGGGCCCAGGGTATCGGCCGGAGCCGGTGCGATGCAGGGTGTCCCACGACCCGGACAGTGCGGGTTTGCGGCGTTTTCCGGCAGACTCGTGCGCGATCGGCGCTTCCGGGGTCTTCCCCGATGACCCCTGTCCGGCGCGACAATGACCGATACTGTTCAGCATTGTCGAACTTCCTGTCTCGTTGAGGAGGATCTTCCGTGGCACGGAACATCCAGTCGCTCGAGCGAGCGGCTGCGGTGCTGCGCCTGCTGGCCGGAGGGGAGCGGCGCCTGGGCCTGTCGGACGTCGCCTCCACGCTGGGTCTGGCCAAGGGCACGGCGCACGGCATCCTGCGCACGCTGCAGCAGGAGGGCTTCGTCGAGCAGGACCCGGTCTCCGGGCGGTACCAGCTCGGCGCGGAGCTGCTGCGCCTGGGCAACAGCTACCTGGACGTGCACGAGCTGCGCGCCCGCGCCCTGCCCTGGACCGACGACCTGGCCCGGGCCAGCGGCGAGAGCGTGCACCTGGGGGTGCTGCACCACCAGGGCGTCCTCATCGTCCACCACGTCTTCCGGCCCGACGACAGCCGGCAGGTGCTGGAGATAGGCGCCATGCAGCCGCTGCACAGCACGGCCCTGGGCAAGGTCCTGTGCGCCGTGGACCCGGTGGCACACGCCGAGGCGGCGGAGGGTGACCGCAAGGCGCTCACGCCCGCCACGGTCACCGAGGCGGCCGACTTCGAACGGGTCCTGGAGCTGACCCGCGCCCGGGGCTGGGGCTCGGACGTCGAGGAGACCTGGGACGGCATCGCCTCGGTCGCCGCCCCCGTACGGGACCGCCGCGGCATGCCCGTGGGGGCGGTGGGCGTCACCGGGGCGGTGGAGCGCGTCTGCCCGGACGGCGAGCTGCGGCCCGAGCTGGTGGCCGCGGTGCGCGACTGCGCCCGGGCGGTGGCCCGGGATCTGGGCGCCGGGCGTTTCTGACCCGCGCGTCCTCCGTTCGGCCGATTCCGCGATTTCGCCCCACGGGCCTTGACGCGCCTGTGACGTGGCGGAACACTGCCGTGCACCGGTCGGCATTGTCGAACACCTGACGACATACTTGACGTATGGTGTGACTCGCGAAACCGGATTCCTTGAACGGACCAGCCAGGACAGAGGAGTCGCAGGATGGACCCGTCCAATTGGGACATATTTTCCGGCGAGGTGTTGGGCACCGCCTTGCTGATCGTTCTCGGTGGCGGCGTGGTCGCCGCCATCACCTTCAAGAAGTCCAAGGCATTCCAAGCGGGCTGGGTCGCGATCGCCTTCGGCTGGGGTCTCGCGGTCCTGGTCGGCGCCTACGCGGTCGCCGGCGTCTCCGGAGCCCACCTCAATCCTGCGGTCACCCTCGGGCTGGCGATCAAGGGCGACACCGACTGGGGCGACGTGCCGCTCTACATCGCCTCCGAGATGCTCGGCGCCATCATCGGCGCCGCGTTCGTGTGGCTGGCCTACTACGGCCAGTTCCAGCACCACCTCACCGACGAGGAGGTCGTCGGTCATCTCCAGAACGCGGATCGCAAGGCGATCGAGGCCCATGAGAAGGGCGCGGGCCCGGTGCTCGGCGTCTTCTCCACCGGCCCCGAGATCCGTCACACCGTGCAGAACCTGACGACGGAGATCATCGCCACCTTCGTCCTGGTCATCGCGATCCTCACCCAGGGGCTCAATCAGGAGGGCAACGGGCTCGGCCCGCTGGGCGTACTGATCGTCGCCCTGGTGGTCGTCAGCATCGGGCTCTCGCTCGGTGGCCCCACCGGTTACGCCATCAACCCCGCACGCGACCTCGGACCGCGCATCGTGCACGCGCTGCTGCCGCTGCCCAACAAGGGCGGCTCGGACTGGAGCTACGCGTGGATCCCCGTCGTCGGTCCGCTGCTCGGCGGCGCCGCCGCCGGCGGTCTCTACCAGGCCGTCTTCGCCTGAGCCGGCACGTCCCGCCCGCCCGCCGGGCGGGACGGCGCAGGGCACCACCTCGACCCACGCCGAACCAACGACGTATCGGAGCGACATGACCGACGCACACACTGCAGGCCCGTTCATTGCGGCTATCGATCAGGGGACGACTTCGAGCCGGTGCATCGTGTTCGACACCGATGGCCGGATCGTGTCGGTGGACCAGAAGGAACACGAGCAGATCTTTCCCCGGCCCGGCTGGGTCGAGCACGACGCGCTGGAGATATGGCGCAATGTCCAGCAGGTCGTCGACGGTGCCGTCGCCAAGGCCGGCATCACCTCGGCGAACGTCAAGGCCATCGGGATCACCAACCAGCGCGAGACCACCCTGCTGTGGGACAAACACACCGGCGAGCCCGTGGCCAACGCCATCGTCTGGCAGGACGTACGCACCGCCGAACTGTGCCGCCAGCTCGGCGGCACCGAAGGCCAGGACCGCTTCCGCGCCACCACCGGCCTGCCACTGGCCTCCTACTTCGCCGGCCCCAAAATCCGCTGGCTGCTGGACAACACCCCCGGCCTCCTCGCCCGCGCCGAAGCCGGCGACATCCTCTTCGGCACCATGGACTCCTGGGTCATCTGGAACCTCACCGGCGGCCCCGGACGCGGCGTCCACGTCACCGACGTCACCAACGCCTCACGCACCATGCTCATGAACCTCGAAACCCTCGACTGGGACCCCGACATC
>NZ_AXVU01000037.1:0-63975 GCF_000482585.1 Streptomyces sp. CNQ329
GCAGAGCGCATTGGCCTCCGCGGACATCAGTGCGTCGGCGAACATCTTGACCATCGCGCGCAGCAGATCCGGACTCGCCGCGGCGAGATGGTCTTCGGTCAGGGCATGCAGGGGCAGACTGTCAGGTGCGGTCATCGTGCTGATCTCCTTCGAGGCTTTGACACTTCGAAGATCAGCCGGTGGCCGTTCATCTATGCGGGACTCACCCTGACGCCGGAGCAAACCCCCGGAACAGGTCGAACCCCGTACACCACTTCCCAGGACGCAGCCTGGTGGGCCGAGTCGGGCACCATGACTCCGCAGGTCCCAGCCCCGACACGCGGCCCTCGCCCGCTCACGTCCGGCACGCCCCACACAGGCGGCCGGCTTCTTCGCCGCGCAGAACAGAAAGGCGGCGTCCGGACTCAGGACCGCCTCACTCGGGAGCCGCATCACCCACACCACCTGGCGGGACGCCATCCGGAGAAACGAACGCCAGCAAAAACTCGGACACCGCGCACGCATACAGACATCCAGACGTCCCACGACCCGAAACCCGGAGACGGATCGACGGACACGGACACCCCGACACCCGGCCACCCGGCCACCCGGACACGCGCACGGTGTTCGCGGAGGTCCTCCAGCGCCGCGGAGCCGGTCCGGCAGGCGAACGGCTCGGGGCGGGACGGAGCATCCGGCATGCGACGCACCTACCGCCGCCCCTGCGGCCACCGCCGCTGCCGCCGACGCCACCGCCAGTGCCACTTCCACCACCAGTGCCACCGCCACCGCCACCGCACTCCCGCCTATCCCGTACGCCTTCCGGTACCTGTTGCCGGAACGGCAAGGTTTCTCGCGGCCCTCCGCGATGTGTGCCGAAACTGGCGGAGCACCGGACGCCGCCAGTCGAAAGGCACCCCATGACCACCGCCCCATCCCGCCGCAGGGACACCCCACCGCCCCGTACCGGAGGCACGGAGGCCGAGACGCTGCGCGGGTTTCTCGACTACCTGCGGGCCTCGATCGCCGCGAAGGTCGAGACCGCCCCGGAGCCGCAGGTGCGCACAGCCGGAGTTCCGTCGGGTACGAATCTGCTGGGCCTGCTGCACCACCTCACGTTCGTGGAGCGCGCGACGTTCCTCGGCGAGCGGGTGCCCGACTGGCCCGGGACGTTCGCGGCCCCGGCGGAGGCGAGCGTGGCGGAGGTCGTCGCGGGGTACCGCGAGGCGGTCGGCGGCGCGAACCGGGTTCTCGACGGCTGCGCGGATCTGGGTGCGCCGGTACCGGGGCGGGGCGGCAAGGCGCCGAGCGTGCGGTGGGCGCTGGCGCACATGATCGAGGAAACGGGCCGCCACGCGGGCCACGCCGACATCCTCCGCGAACAGATCGACGGCTCGACCGGCCGCTGACCGAGAAGCGCGGCCCGCCCCGGAGCTGCCCGCCCCGGAGCTGCCCGATCCAGGACCACCCGCCCCGGAACCGCCCGTCCCGGACCGGCCCGCCTCAGGACCACCCGGCCCCAGAACCCCCGCCCCAGACCGGCCCGACCCCCGTCAGCGCAGGTGGTGGCGGACCCAGACGTTGGGCTCCACGTACACCGCCCACCCGTGGTCCGGTTCGCAGCGGACCGGGGTCAGGGCGCCCGGGACGGTCGTCCAGCCCTCCTCGTCGAAGGGGAGGCCCGTCCAGTCCCGCCACTGCGCGAGCGGGGCGCCGATGACCATCGACGCCGGGGCCACCGGGTCGGGGCCCGCCAGGGTGGCGCCGGCGCGGACGTGGACGCGGAGCCAGGGGTCGTGCGGGAGGCCGTCCTCGCGGGTGCGGGTGGCGTACTCGCGCATCGGGGTGTGCGGCTCGTGGTGCTTGGCACTGGGGCGTACGGGGGCGACGACCTCGGCGAAGCCGCGGTCCGCGGCGGCGGAGCGCATCGCGCCGAGCATGACGGTGGACAGCCCCCGGCCCTGCCTTCCCGCATCGACGGCGATCTCGATCGCGCTGACGGTGTCCGGCTCCACCCCGTACCGCCTGTCGCTGAACGCCCAGACGAGGACCTGGTCCCACCCGCGCCCCGGCAGCGCGCCGTCGCGGCCCGCGCCGCGGAGGGCGAACGGCACGGCGAACGCCCGGGCGACCACCGCGCCGGACTCGTCGGTGGCGACGTGGACGTGCTCGGGGAAGACCTGGGCTATCCGCTCGTGCAGGGCGTTCGCGACGTGGTCCTGGGTCATGAACTCGGGCCAGGAGTCCGTCATGTGCCAGAGCCGGGCGCGCAGTTCCGGTCGCTCGGCGAGGCTGGCGACGCGGACGGGCTGCGGCTGCATGCGGCGGAGTGTAGCCAGGGGCAGGGCGGGAGTGCCGGGAGTTCCGGGGGCGGTGGGCGGAGCGGGCGTCGCGGTCACACCTTGCCGATGCCCAGCGTGTTCTCCGCCGGCAGCATCCCCGTCCCCAGCACCTTCAGCCACGGTCCGCCCAGCAGCTCCGCCAGCCGCTCGGCGCCGTCCGCGCCGATCGCGCGCCACGGGTCCGCCGCCAGTTCGTCGGTACGGCGCTCGACCTCCGCGCGCAGCGCCCGGCCGGCGTCCGTGGCGGTGCCGTCCTCCGTCACCAGCCCGCGGGCGGCGAGCCGGGAGCGGGCCGCGGTCCATGCCTCGTCGGTCCAGCCGCGGCTGGCGAAGGTTTCCTCGGCGGCGGCGCCGACGGCCGCGAAGGACACCAGCGACTCGACGGCGCCCAGGTCCGCGGTGAGGAGCGCCGCGAGGTGGCCGTCGCCGCGGTGCTCGCGGAGGATCGTCGCGGCGTGCCAGAGCTGCAGGTGCGGCGGTTCCGGCCAGGGAAGCGCGGCGTTGGCGGCGGCCAGGGGGCGACCGGTGGTGCGGGCGGCCTCGGCGGCGCGGCGGGTGAGCCGGGCGGCTTCGGCGAGTGCGGGGGCGCCCAGGCCGTCGGGGTCGCCGGGGTCGTCGCCGAAGATCGACCGGTAGGTGCGGTCGACGGCGCGTTCGCGGGCGGCGAGCACCTTCGCCGGGTCGGCGACGTCCCAGGCGGCGGGGACGTAGCGGGCGGTCATGGCGGGGTTGAAGCTGTAGAACGCCGAGGTGACGACCGCCTCGCCGACGGGGCCGAGGGGTGCGGCGCGCCAGGCGAAGTACGAGGGCCAGCGTTCCCCGGTGGCGTAGCCGAGGGCGGCGGCTTCGTCGTCGGCTTCCGGCGCGTAGTAGAGGACGGCGTGCAGGGGCTCCAGCAGGTGCCAGAGCTGCCGGACGCGCTGCGGGGTGAGGTCTTCCGGCATGGCGTGCTCCTTGCTCCCGTACGTCAATCTATCCACTGACTAGATTGCCTCACCCGAGCGCAACTTGTCAATGACTAGATCGGTCGTGGAGGATGGCACCATGACCGGCCACCGCAACTACCACCACGGCAACCTGCGCCGCGCCGTCCTCGACGCCGCGCTCGACGTCATCGCGGACCGGGGCCCCGGCGGCGTCAGCCTCCGCGACCTCGCCCGCCGCGCGGGCGTCTCGCACGCGGCGCCCACGCACCACTTCAAGGACCGCGCCGGACTGCTGACCGCGGTCGCGGCCGAGGGCAATGCACTGCTCGCGGAGTCGCTGGAGGCGGCGGCGGACCTGGAGGACCTGGGCGTACGGTACGTACGCTTCGCGCTCGCGCACCCGGCGCACTTCCAGGTGATGTACCAGCCGCACCTGCTGCACGCCGACGCCCCGGACCTGGCGGCGGCCCGGGACCGCGTGGACCGCACCCTGCGGGACGCCATCGCCGCGCTCCCCGAGTCCGACCGCGGCCCCGACCCGGAGCGCGCCCGCCTGGCCGCCTGGTCGGCGGCCCACGGCTTCGCGACCCTGGCCCTCAGCGGAAGCCTGGACGCCGCCCTCGCCGGCCACGACGACCCGGCGGAGGTCTTCCGCACCCTCACGCCGCTGATGTTCACCCCCGGAGCGGGGCGGTGACTCCCGGGCCGCAGGGGTGGCCCGTTCCCACGGAAGACCGCACTCGGCTACACGTACGACGACGGACGATCCGACGCGGCCAGTCATCGCAAGGGCGCCGGGCCGACGGTGCACGAAGGCCGGGCCGCCGCGGCGTGCCAGATGTGCGGCGTGCGCGAGCTCTGGTCCGCCGACCGTGACGTCAGCCGGCCCCCCGGCCTGCGGGTGCGCACCCCCCTTCCGGGGTGACGCCCGCTCCGGCCCGAGCCGCCCCGCCGGCCCGGCCCGCTCCTACGAGTCCAGGACCGTCGTCAGCAGCTCCCCCACCCATGCCAGCAGTTCGCGGCCCTTCAGCGGCTGCGCGCCCATCTGCTTCGGCTTCGGGCGGTCCACCAGGATCTGGTTCAGCGCCGGCTTGACCACCGCGCCCGGGTACAGCCGCTTCAACCGCAGTTCCTGCGACTCCCGCAGCGACACCGGACTGAACCGGATGCGGGTGCCCTGCAGCGTGATGTCCGTAACGCCGCAGGAGCGGGCCAGCATGCGCAGGCCCGCGACCAGCAGGAGGTTCTCCACCGGCTCCGGCAGCGGGCCGTAGCGGTCGGTGAGTTCCTCGCGGACGGCGCGGATGTCATCCTCCGTCGTGACGGAGGCGATCGAGCGGTACGCCGCGAGGCGCAGCCGTTCGCCCGGGGCGTAGGCGTGCGGGACGTGGGCGTCGACCGGCAGCTCGATCTTGACCTCCGGCGGCGGCGCCTCCTCCGCGCCGCCCTCCAGCGTCGCGCGGTAGTCGGCGACGGCCTCGCCGACCATCCGGACGTACAGGTCGAAGCCGACGCCCGCGATGTGCCCGGACTGCTCGCCGCCCAGCAGGTTGCCCGCGCCGCGGATCTCCAGGTCCTTCATCGCCACGTACATGCCGGCGCCCATCTCCGTGTGCTGCGCGATGGTGGCGAGGCGTTCGTGCGCGGTCTCGGTCAGCGGCTTCTCCGGCGGGTACAGGAAGTACGCGTAGCCCCGCTCGCGGCCCCGGCCGACACGCCCGCGCAACTGGTGCAACTGGGAGAGGCCGAAGGCGTCGCCGCGTTCGACGATGAGGGTGTTGGCGTTGGAGATGTCGATGCCGTTCTCCACGATCGTCGTGGAGACCAGCACGTCGAACTTCTTCTCCCAGAAGTCGACCACCACCTGCTCCAGCGCCGACTCCGACATCTGCCCGTGCGCCGTGGCGATCCGCGCCTCCGGCACCACCTGCCGCAGCCGGGAGGCGGCGCGGTCGATGGAGTCCACCCGGTTGTGGATGTAGAAGACCTGGCCCTCGCGCAGCAGTTCGCGGCGGATGGCGGCACCGATCTGCTTCTCCTCGTACGGGCCGACGAAGGTCAGCACCGGGTGCCGCTCCTCCGGCGGGGTGGTGATCGTCGACATCTCGCGGATGCCGGTGACGGCCATCTCCAGCGTGCGCGGGATGGGGGTCGCGGACATCGTCAGCACGTCGACGTTGGCGCGCAGCTTCTTCAACTGCTCCTTGTGCTCGACGCCGAAGCGCTGCTCCTCATCCACGATGACCAGCCCCAGGTCCTTGAACCGGGTGTCGGACGAGAACAGCCGGTGGGTGCCGATGACGATGTCCACCGAGCCCTCGCGCAGCCCGTCGAGAACCGCCCTGGCCTCGGTGTCCGTCTGGAACCGCGACAGCGCCCGCACCACCACGGGGAACTGCGCGTACCGCTCGGAGAACGTGCCCATGTGCTGCTGCACCAGCAGCGTCGTCGGCACGAGGACGGCGACCTGCTTGCCGTCCTGCACCGCCTTGAACGCCGCCCGCACCGCGATCTCCGTCTTGCCGTATCCGACGTCGCCGCAGATGAGACGGTCCATCGGCACGGGCTTTTCCATGTCCTCCTTCACCTCGGTGATGGTGGACAACTGATCGGGCGTCTCGACGTACGGGAACGCGTCCTCCAGCTCGCGCTGCCACGGGGTGTCCCCCGCGAAGGCGTGGCCGGGGGCGGCCATGCGCGCCGAGTAGAGCTTGATGAGGTCGGCGGCGATCTCCTTGACGGCCTTCTTCGCGCGGGACTTGGTCTTGGCCCAGTCGGAGCCGCCCAGCCGGTGCAGCGTGGGCGCCTCCCCGCCGACGTACTTGGTGACCTGGTCGAGCTGGTCGGTGGGGATGTACAGCCGGTCGCCGGGCTGGCCGCGCTTGGCCGGGGCGTACTCCACCAGCAGGTACTCGCGGGTGGCGCCCTGGACCGTACGCTGCACCATCTCCAGGTAGCGGCCGACGCCGTGCTGCTCGTGCACGATGTAGTCGCCGGCCTGCAGCGTCAGCGGGTCGATCTGCTTGCGCCGCCGCGCGGGCATCCGCGCGCCCTCGCGGCCCGCGGCCTTCTGCCCGGACAGGTCGGTCTCGGTGAGCACCGCGAGTCCGAGGTCCGGGGCGATGAAACCGTGGTCCAGCTCGCCGCACGAGACGTGCACGACGGACGGCACGAGCGCGTCCGGGCCCAGGTCCGCGTCGAGGCGGGCGGCGATGCCCTCGCCGCCGAGAACCTCGGTGGTGCGCTGGGCCGGGCCGTGGCCCTCGGTGAGGTAGACCACGCGCCAGCCGTCGGCGAGCCAGCCCTTGGTGTCGGCGAGCGCGCGGGCGGTGTCCCCGCGGTACACCTCCGGGGCGTGCAGCCCCAGCTCAAGAGAGGGGGCCTCCCCGGGCCCCCAGGACCCAGGGGACTCCGCCTCCAGCTCCGCGTCCGCGGAGAAGGGGCTGACCGACCACCACATCATGCCCAGCTCGCGCGCGTGGTCGCGGACGTCGGCGATGCCCCACAGCGACGCCCGGCCCAGCAGCTCCAGGTCGATCGGCGCGTCCCCGCCTGCCGCGGAGGCGGCCCACGACGCCTGGAGGAACTCCTGCGACGTGGCGACCAGGTCGGCGGCGCGGGTGCGCACCCGCTCGGGGTCGCAGGACACCGCCATGCTGCCGGCCGGCAGCGCGTCGAGCAGCAGCTCCATGTCGTCGACGAGGACCGGCGCCAGGGACTCCATGCCCTCCACCGCGATGCCCTCGGCGATCTTGCCCAGCATCTCGCCGAGCTGCGGGTGCCGTACGGCGAGGTCCGCGGCCCGCGCCCGTACGGAGCCGGTCAGCAGCAGCTCGCGGCACGGCGGCGCCCACAGGCCGTGCTCGGCGACCTCCAGGGAGCGCTGGTCGGCGACCTTGAAGTAGCGGATCTCCTCGATGTCGTCGCCCCAGAACTCCACCCGCAGGGGATGCTCCTCGGTGGGCGGGAACACGTCGAGGATCCCGCCGCGCACCGCGAACTCGCCGCGCTTCTCGACCAGCTCCACCCGGCTGTACGCGGCGGCCCCCAGCGCCTGCACCGTCTCTTCGAGGTCGGCGGACCCACCGCCGCGCAGCGCCACGGGCTTGAGGTCGCCGAGCCCCTTGACCTGTGGCTGGAGCACCGAGCGCACGGGTGCGACGACCACGGAGACCGGGCCGGTGGCCGCGTCGTCGGGGTCCGGGTGGGCCAGCCGGCGGAGCACGGCGAGGCGGCGGCCGACGGTGTCGGAGCGGGGCGACAGCCGCTCGTGCGGCAGGGTCTCCCACGCCGGGTACTCCACCACGGCGTCCTCGTGCCCCGGCGGCATCAGCGAGCGCAGGGCCGCGGCCAGGTCCTCGGCCTCGCGGCCGGTGGCGGTGACCGCGAGCACCGGCCGCCGGGTACGGGCGGCGAGCGCCGCGATCACGAAGGGGCGGGCGGCGGGCGGGCCGACGAGGTCGACGTGCGGCCGGCCGTCGCCTTCGGCGGCCGTCACCGCCTCGGCGAGTGCGGGGTCGCGGACGACGGCGTCAAGCAGGCCGTGCAGGCTCATGGGGCATCCGCTCCGGGTGGCTGTGGCTGGGTGGTGGGCAGGCGGCTGGCGCCGCGGGCAACGCGAACAGCCCGAGGCGGCGAACGCCCCGGGGGTGTCCAGCGTACGACGCCACACCGACACCCCGCGCCCGCAGCCGCCGCACGGCCGCCGAAGCCGCAGGTCCCGCCGCGGAACCCCGGCCCTGAGCCCGTACCGCCCCCGCGCTCCCCTAAGGGCACGCCCCCGGCGGAAAGCAGGGGCCGGCTCCTCCGTCCGGCCGACGGGGCCGCCTTTCGCACGATCTAGCCTGGTCAGGCGGGTCGGCGACGGGGGGCGAGGAGCCGGGCGGGGGACCTTCCCCCAGTACCGGGGTGGGGATATCCCCACACCGGATACGGCGCCAGGCACCAGGGATTTCCCGGCCCCCGCCCACCAGACTCGGACTCACCACGCAACGGCGCCGCACAGGGCGCCGCCAGGTACCGCAGGGCGGTTCCGGAGACGAAGGAGACACGACAGTGACTACGGCTGTAGCGGCGCGCACGGCCGTCGCCGCACGAGCGCGACAGGTGACCAAGGCGTACGGCTCGGGGGAGACGCGGGTCCTCGCTCTCGACAACGTCGATGTGGACATCGCCCGGGGCCAGTTCACCGCCATCATGGGGCCCTCGGGCTCCGGCAAGTCGACCCTCATGCACTGCCTCGCCGGCCTCGACACGGTCACGGCCGGCCGCATCTGGATCGACGAGACCGAGATCACCGGGCTGAAGGACAAGAAGCTGACCCTGCTGCGGCGCGACCGCGTGGGCTTCATCTTCCAGGCGTTCAACCTCCTGCCCACCCTCAACGCCCTGGAGAACATCACGCTGCCCATGGACATCGCCGGCCGCAAGCCGGACCGCGAGTGGCTGCAGCGGGTGGTGGAGACGGTGGGCCTGGCCGAGCGGCTCAAGCACCGCCCGAGCCAGCTCTCCGGCGGCCAGCAGCAGCGCGTCGCCGTGGCGCGGGCACTCGCCTCCCGGCCGGAGATCATCTTCGGCGACGAGCCGACCGGCAACCTCGACTCCCGTGCCGGCGCCGAGGTCCTCGGCTTCCTGCGCCGGTCCGTGGACGAGCTGGGCCAGACCATCGTGATGGTCACCCACGACCCGGTCGCCGCCGGCTACGCCGACCGCGTGCTGTACCTCGCCGACGGCCGCATCGTCGACGAGATGTGGGACCCCACCTCCGAGCAGGTCCTCGACCGCATGAAGTCCTTCGACGCCCGGGGCCGGGTGGCCTGAGATGACCGTCTTCAAGACCTCCATGCGCAACTTCTTCTCCCATAAGGGACGCATGGCGCTCTCCGCGGTCGCGGTCGTCCTGTCGGTGGCGTTCGTGTGCGGCACGCTCGTCTTCTCCGACACCATGACCACCACCTTCGACCGGCTCTTCCAGGCCACCGCCTCCGACGTCCGGGTCAGCCCTCAGGCCGCCGGCGACGACGACGGCGACTGGGGCCGCAAGCCGCAGCCGACGCTGCCGGCCACGGACCTGGCGCGCGTCGAGAAGGTCGACGGCGTCAAGGCCGCCGACGGCGAGGTCACCGACGACGCCATCACCGTCGCGGACGCCGACAACGACAACCTCGGCTCCGACACCGGCGCCCCCACCATCGGCACCAACTGGGACCCGCTGGAGCTGAAGTCCGTCGAGATCACCTCGGGCCACGAGCCGCGCGGGTCCGGCGAGGTCGTCATCGACGCCGCCGCCGCCGACAAGCACGGCGTGGAGATCGGCGACACGATCCGTACGATCGCCGACCCCGGCTCGTTCACCTCCGAGGTCGTCGGCATCGCCACCTTCAAGATCACCAACCCGGGCGCGACGATCGTCTACTTCGACACCGCGACCGCGCAGGAAAAGCTCCTCGGCAAGCCCGGCGTCTTCTCCTCGATCAACGTCACCGCCGACCCCGGCGTCTCCCACGAGGCGCTGAAGGCCGACGTCCGCGAGGCCGCGGCCGGCTTCGACGGCGCCCCCCTCAGGGTGCAGACGAAGGACGAGGTCGTCGCGGAGAACAAGGACGACGTCGGCAGCTTCATGGACGTCATGAAGTACGCCATGCTCGGCTTCGCCGGCATCGCCGTCCTCGTCGGCATCTTCCTCATCGTCAACACCTTCTCGATGCTCGTCGCCCAGCGCACCCGCGAACTGGGGCTGCTGCGGGCCATAGGTTCCAGCCGCCGCCAGGTCAACCGCTCCGTGCTCGTCGAGGCGCTGCTCCTCGGCGTCATCGGCTCGGCCCTGGGCGTCGGCGCGGGCATCGGCATCGCCGTGGGGCTGATGAAGCTCATGGGCGCGGTCGGCATGGAGCTCAACACCGCCGACCTGACCGTCAACGCCACCACGCCGGTCGTCGGCATCGTCCTCGGCGTCGTCGTCACCGTGCTCGCGGCATGGCTGCCGGCCCGCCGGGCGGGCAAGGTCTCACCGATGGCCGCGCTGCGCGAGGCGGGCACACCGGGCGACCGCAGGACGGGCGTCGTACGGACCGTGCTGGGCCTGGTGCTCACCGCGGGCGGCGGCGGGCTGCTCTTCCTCACCGCCCGCGTCGACGAGGCCGCCGACGGCGCGATGTACCTCGCGGGCGGGGTGCTGCTGTCCCTGCTGGGCTTCATCGTCTTCGCGCCGGTGCTGGCCGGGCTGCTGGTACGGGCCCTCGCGGCCGGTGTCCTGCGGATCTTCGGGCCGGTGGGCCGCATGGCCGAGCGCAACGCGCTGCGCAACCCGCGCCGCACCGGGGCGACCGCCTCGGCGCTGATGATCGGTCTTGCGCTGGTCGCCTGCCTGTCGGTGGTCGGTTCCTCCATGGTCGCCTCGGCGACGGAGGAGCTGGACAAGTCGGTGGGCGCGGACTTCATCATCCAGTCCGACATGGGCCAGCCGATCGTGCCGGAGGCGGCGAAGGTCCTCGACAACGCCCCGCACATGGAGCACGTCACGCACTACAAGGCGCTCGACGCGGACCTGACGCTGCCGGGCGGCAAGACGGTCGAGGAGTACAGCCTGACCGCCGCCAGCAAGACGTACGCGCAGGACCTCAGGACCGAAACCGTGCAGGGCAAGCTGACCGACGCCTACAAGAAGGACAGCATGTCCGTCGGCGAGGACTTCGCCGAGGACCACGGGCTGAAGCTCGGCGACACCCTCACCGTCGACTTCGAGGACGGCGGGACGGCGGAGCTGACGCTGCGCGCCATCACCTCCTCCGAGACCACCCTGGACTCCGGCGCGGCATACCTGAACCTGAGCACCGCCAGGGACTACATCAAGCCGGACGACCTGCCGCGCAACGACATCATGTTCGGCAAGGCGAAGGACGGCCAGGAGGAGGCCGCGTACGCGGCGCTGAAGAAGGCGATGGACCCGTACCCCCAGTACAAGGTGCGCGACCAGACCGACTTCAAGCAGACCCTCAAGGACCAGGTGGGCCAGATGCTCAACCTCGTCAACGGGCTGCTGGCGCTGGCGATCATCGTGGCGGTGCTCGGCGTGGTCAACACCCTGGCCCTGTCGGTGGTCGAGCGGACCCGGGAGATCGGGCTGGTGCGCGCGATCGGGCTGTCGCGCAGGCAACTGCGCCGGATGATCCGGCTGGAGTCGGTGGTGATCGCCCTGTTCGGCGCGCTGCTCGGACTCGGGCTCGGGCTGGCGTGGGGCACGGCGGCGCAGCAACTGCTGGCGCTGGAGGGCCTGAAGGTGCTCGACATCCCCTGGCCGACGATCGGCGTGGTGTTCGCGGGCTCGGCGGTCGTCGGGCTGTTCGCGGCGCTGGTGCCGGCGTTCCGGGCGGGCAGGATGAACGTGCTGAACGCCATCGCGACCGAGTAGCGGCGGTACGCGGTGGAGAGGGGCCCGGCGAAGCTTGGTGGGTGTCGCCGGGCCCCGTGCCCGTTCCCGGTACGGGGGCAGCCGGAACGGGCGGCCCCGCTCAGCCGCCGGGGCGGCTCGTACGGGCCGGCGACCCCGGGGGAGGAGGGGCGTCTGCACCGTGTGCCCGGCCCGTGCTTCGAGGCCGCCGCCACCGAACAGGTCGAGTACCGCGCCGCCCTGACCGGGGCGCTGGCGCTGGACCTGGTGGCGATGACGCCCGGCGCGCGGCACACGGACCGTACGGACGCGGACGGCGTCCTGCCCGGCCGGGTCACCGTCTCGGCCCTGGCCACCGCGTACCGGCGGCGGCGACCGTGACCCCGGGCCCCGGCGGTACCCACGGCACCGCCCTGAGACCACGACGCGCCTGCCGTGAGCCGGACGCGCAACCGCCTAGTCGTCCGCGTGGGGCGAGGGGCCCGGGACCGTGCCGGTGGCCGGGTCGGAGTCGGGGGCGCGGCCCGTCATCGCGTTGAGGGCGGCGCGTACGTGCTCCATGTGCGCCGAAAGCTCCTCGCGGCGCACCTCCGCGTCGCGCAGCGCGCGCCGCGTGTCCCGTTCGATCTGCTCCGCCTGTGCCGCCGCCTCCGCCACCAGCTCCGCGCCCTGTTCCTCCGCCTCGTCGCGGCAGCGCCGCGCGTACGCCTCGGCCTCGACGTGGGCCGCCTGCTGCTCGGCGAGGTGCATCTCCGCGCTGCGGGTGCGGGTGGCGAGGTCGGCGTCGACGGCCTCCCGGCGCGCCCGCACCTCCTCGTCCAGGCGCCTCTCCGCCGCCTCGCGTTCGCTGCGCGTGTCGTCGAGCATCGCCGCCGTGCGGCGCTTCATCTCCGCCAGCGCCGCCGCCGCCTCACCCGCGGTGTCCTCGACCGCCGCCCGCGCGGAGGACAGCAGGTCGGCGGCTTCCTGCTCGGCCGCGCCCAGGGCGCTGCGCAGCCGGGCCTCGGCCTCCTCGCAGAGCGTCTGGGCCGCGCGGCGGGTCCCGGCGGTGGTCTCCTCGACGTACCGGCGCGTCTCGGCCTGCGCGATGTGCAGTTGCTCCGCGGCGTCGCCGCGCAGCTCCGCGGCCTGCTCCTGGGCGAGGCGGAAGATCTCCTGCGCGCGGGGGCCCAGCTCCGCGTAGGTCTGCTCCTTGACCTGCGCCAGCTCACCGGTGAGCCGCTCCAGCTCCTGGCTCAGCTCGCGCTCCAGGACGGTGAGGCGGGCGGCCCGCTCCCAGGCGGAGTCACGCTCCTCGCCCATGCGGGTCAACGCGGCGTCCACGTGGTCCGGACGGTAGCCGCGACCACCGCGTACGGTGTCGAAGCCCCGAGCCGACGTCTTCACGGCGCCCATGCGATCGAGCTCCTCTCGTCCCCGGTCGACTGTCGGCGCTCATCCTTCAGGATTCGTGCGAATCGGTCATTATGTGACACCCACTCCTTTCAGGTGATCATCGGTCGAAGAACATACGAAACGGCCCCACCGGATGATCCGGTGGGGCCGTTCCCGTACTGCCGCGACTGGCTACAGCAAGCCGTCCCAGAGCTGTTCGAGGACCACCGACCACCAGTGGTCCGGGCCCTCCAGCGCCGCCGGGTCGATCGCCGCCAACTGGGACTGGAAGTCGACCGTCCAGCGCCCCGCCTGGTCCGGCGTGAGCCCGGCGCGCAGCCGCCACATGTGGCCGAGCATCGACAGGCAGCGCACGAACTCCGGCAGCCCCGTGTTCACGAACTGCGGCGGCGCACTGCCCCCGCCCGGCGCCGCCTCCAGCGGCACCGCGACGATGTGCGCCGTGCCGTACTGGACGCACATCTGACGGCCGAAGTCGTTCCCCATCACGAGGTACGAACCGGCGTCCGGCGCCGCCTGCACACCCCGCTCCGCCGCCAGCTCCGCCAGCGTCGGCACCGGCCGGCCCGGCTGCGCCTGGCCCCAGAAGAACGGGCCGAAGTCCATCGGCAGCCCCGCCCACACCAGCGTCTGCGCCACGATGTCCGGCACGCCCTGGCGGGCCACGGCCCGCTGGTCGTAGCGGAACACGCCCTGCGGCCCGAACGCCTGGAACAACTCGTGCCCCAGCGCCTCGGGCGGCAGCGGCGGCAGCACCGGGATCTGCCCCCGCGGCGGCAGCGGCACGCGCTGCGGCCGCGGCCGGGCCGGGCCGTCGGCGACCTGGTGCAGCTCGCCCTGGTGCTCGATGAGCTGCTGCATGCCCTGCTGCCGGGAGGCGTGGTCGCGGCCGTAGGAGGCGGTGTGACTCAGCCGCACCTGCGGCCACGTCTCGCGGATCATGCGGGAGCAGTAGCCGCCCGGCAGATCACAGGGCTCCAGCTCGGTGTGGAGCTCCAGGACCTGCTGCGGCGGTACGCCCATGCCGCGCAGCTCGTGCAGGATCTGCCACTCGGGGTGCGGGGTGCCCGGGGCGGAGCGGCGCATGACCTGCTGCTCGGAGCCGTCCTGGGCGCGGTAGCGCAGGACGGCGAGGTAGCCCGGTCCGACGGTGGGGACACCGGGGGGCGGGTAACCGTAGCCGGCCTGGGCCGGGTTGGCGGGGTTCGGCGGACCGGCCGGGTTCTGGGCGCCGGGAGGCATGCCGGGCGCGGCGGGGGGCGGCATGCCGGGGGCGCCCGGAGGGAACGGGGCGGCGGCACCGGGGGGCGCACCGGGGGCGCCCGGGGCACCGGGCGCGAAGGGGGCGCCGCCGGGGGGCGGGGCCGGCTGGCCGGGCGCCGGAGGCGGGGGTGCGCCGGGGGCGGGCGGAGTTCCGGGCGCGCCGGGGGGCGAAGGCGGGCCCGGGGGCGCGCCGCCCGCGGAAGCGCCCGGGTCGACCTGCGACACGAGCTGGGTCGGGATGTACGCGTTGCCCGCGCCCGGAGTGCCCGGGGCGGAGGGCGGCGGCGGCGCCGAGGCCCCCGAGCCGCGGGCGCCGGGAGTGCCGGGGGCGCCGGGGGGCGGCGGTACGCCCTGGCCGGCGGGGGCGCGCTTGCCCTTGGGCGGGGACACGATCGGGGTGGCCTTGCTGGTGGCCTGCTCGGCGATGTCGGCCGCGCCGCCTCCGGAACTGGGGGGCGGGGACGCGGGGGCCGACGGTGCACCGGAGGCACCGGGTGCGCCCGACGTGCCGGGGGCCGCGGGTGGGCCCGGCGGAGCGCCCGGAGCACCGGGCGGGGCGCCGGGGGTGCCCGTGGATCCGGGGGCTCCCATGCCGCCCGGGGACCCCGGCGCACCGGGGGCGCCGGGCGGGGCCCCCGGCGCACCGGGGTAGCTGCCGGAGCCCGGGGCCGGTGCGGAGCCGGGTGCCGGCGGCGGCGTACCGCCGGGCGCGGGGCCGCCGGGGGCCGGGGCCGGGGCACCGGGGTAAGCGCCCGAGCCGGGAGCGCCCGCCCCCGAGTGCGGGCCGCCCGGGGCACCGGGGTGGCTGCCGCCGCCCGGCGGCGGCGGGTACGGGCCGCCCGGCGGCGGGGTGTCGGGAAGCTGAGACGACAGGACCGTCTCCGGCAGAGGCACGGACGCCGCGTCGTCGTCGCCGCGGGAGTTGGTGTCGTTCCACGGAGTCGGCGCCGCCGCCGCGGGCGCCGTGGGGTCCACCCGCGGGCCCACCGAACCGGAGGCACCCGACGGACCGGCGCCCCCCGCCGCGTACGGCGAAACCGGGCCGCCCGGCGACGACGTACCAGAACCCCCCGCTCCGTACGACGCGCCCGCACTCCCCTGCGCCGCAGGCGCAGCGGGGCCCGAAGCCGACGAAGGCAGCGGCGACGGTGAGGGCGACGGCCCGGCGGAACCGGAGCCCGCGGCGGCACCCGCGTGCCGGCCACCCGGCCCGGACGACCTCGAACGGCCGCGCGGAATGCCGATCTGGTCCGCCGCCTCCTGCAACCACTCCGGCGGCGTCAGAAGGAACGACGTCGCCCCCAGGTCCACGCGCTCCCCCGGCGGCGTCCCCCGCGGCGCCGCCTCCCCCTCGCCGCCGTACTCCTCCTCGAAGCGCCGGATCACCTCGCCGACCGGCAGCGCCGGCCACAGCGTCGTGTCGCCCGAATCACGCGCGATGACCATCCGCGCCCCCGAGCCCTCCGGCACCCCGTCGCCGGCCGGGACCTCCGCCCAGGCCACGAAGCCCAGCTCGAACTCCCGCACCTTGACCACACGGCGCCGCTGCTCCGGCACTCCGCCGTTGATCCACGAATCGGCGCGCTCCTGCGCCTGTGCGAAGGTGACCATTACCGCCTTCACCCCTCCACCGGCACGGCGCGCGCGAAGCCGCCGTCCACCATCAGATTCGCCACGGTCTCCAACTCCGGCGGGCCGCCGACCAGCCGGTCCAGGAAGGCGTCGAAGTCCTCCCCGCAGAACAGCAGCAGCCGCTCCACCCGCTCCTCGACCGTCCAGCCCGAATCCCCCTGGTCGCGGGCGTCGTCGTACGGGCAGAACCAGACACTGCCGCGCCTGCGGCCCTTCGTCTTCAGCGCCAGCACCCCGCCCTGCAGAAACGCGACACCCAGATAATCCTTCGTCAGATGGTCACGCAGGCACTTGTTGACGTAGACCAGATCGTTGACCGCCGCCTCATCGCGCACCGTGAAGAACGGCTGGTCCACCAGCAGCCCCAGCTCCGGATCCAGCGCCGCGCCCACCGGCGCACACCCGCCCGCCGCCTTGAGGAAATCCCGGTACGCGCCCGGCAGCCCGTAACCGAGATCCTCCTCGACGCCGAGAACCTGCTCCTCGGTGACCGCCGCGCCGTCACGCGGCAGCGTGAAGTGCACCGGCCGCGTCTCCTGCAACGGCCGCGTGCCGCGCTTGTCCTGGTCCACCGCCGCCGTCGCCAGCCCCCCGTGATGCCGCAGCAGCGCCTTCACATCCGCGGGCACCAGCTCCATACGGCGGGTGCCCGCCACGTGATGCCACGTCCAGCCGTGCGGCGTCGCCACGGGCGGCAGCGTCGACCACAGCTCATGGCCCTGCGCGCGCAGCGCCGCGTTCGCCGACACGTAGTCCGTCAGCCTCAGCTCGTCGATACCGAAGCCCTCCGGGGGCTCCGCGATCTCCGCCGCCGCGCGCGCGTACGCGGAGAAGTCCGGGTAACCGTCGGCGTCGACACGCACGCCCCGGGGGTGTCTGGCAGCCCGCACCGGGTCCGGGAAGTTCACGACCTGCCCGGCGTACGCCGCGTTCGGCGGTGCGACGGTCGTTCCTCGCCGACCTGACGTCATCGCGTGTGCCCCCTGCCGTTGGTCTCCGTCAAAACACAGCCTATGGGGTGCCGCGGCCGGTGGTCTTGCCCTGGTCAGACAGTGCCCCGGCGAGCGGCGTGATCTGCTCCGCAATGACGGACTTGCCCAGCACCGGACCGGCCCGGAGGCGCGCACACGCCGGTACAGAAGTCAGCTCGGGTGGCGTGTCGTACGTATGTGGCAAGCTGGACGACGCGAGACAGCGGAGTTTCACGGGGGAGGCTCTTACCGCTATGCACGCACGCTCAGACACAGCCGATCCGCTCACCGGCGGCGACCCGTACGGCGGTATGGGAAGCATGTTCGGCGAGACGGACACTCCGTACGGATACATGGAAACGCACATGGGGACGGGGACCGGCCCGGCGGCCGACCCCCGCACGGACTGGCGCGACACGGCGCCCGGCGACGGCGCACCGCGCCTGCACAGCCGGCGGGACGGCGTCCTGCCGGCCGTCGGCGCCGCCCTCTCCGTCCGCGGCCAGACCCTCACCTGCACCGCGGGCCGCGCCGAGCAGGGCCCGCTCCTCCATCCACTCGTCCAGGACTTCCTCGACACCCTCACCAGCAGCCGGCGCGAGCGCTTCACCGGGCGCTGCCCCGAAGCCGTGCTGCTGTCGCGGCACCTGGCCGCCGTCGAGGCGGGCCGCGGCAAGCGCGCCGCGCGCAAGCCCCTCTCCGCGGGAGAAGCCCGGCGGTCGCTGAAACAGGCGAAGATCACCGCCCGGCACATCCGCGAGGACGGCGACCCGCTGCACGGCCGGTACGCACCGCCGTGCCGCTCCTGCACCGCGCTCCTCACCCACTTCGGCGTGCGCACGGTCGGTGACGCGCACCCCGAGGGCTGAGCCGTGGCCCCCGCGGACCCGCGCGACCTTGCCGCGCACCACACCCGCTTCCCGGTCGAGGTCGACAGCGCGCTGCGCGTCGCCGGCTGGGAGCCGGGCCGGTGGGACATAAGACAGGCGGAAAGCTGGGCCGACGCGCTACGGGCCCACGTCTCGCCGGGCGGACACCTGCACGCCGTCTTCCCGGCGGCGGTCGAGGCATGGGCGGAGTTCGGCGGCCTGCGCATCGTCGGCGAAGGCCCCGGCCGCCAGTTGGGCCCGGCCGACCTGCACGTGGACCCGATGCACGGCCTCCACCTCACCCGCAGCCTCGCGGACCTCGGCCGCGCGCTCCAGACGGAGCTGTGCCCGCTGGGCGCCGAACTGGCCCCCGACGGCAGCACGGCACAGGCCGTGCTCGCCGTCGACGCGGAAGGCCGCGGGTACGCGCTGGATCACGCCGGGGACTGGTTCCTCGGCAACAGCGTCGACGAGACCCTGGTGACCCTGGTGACGGGACTCGAACCACGGCGCCTGACGGCCGAAGCGGGATAGGACGGCACGGGAACGGGGCCCGGCGCCGGGCCCCGGCTGCCGGCCGTCCGCGTACGGACGGTGGGAGGCGGCCGAACCGGACGCTGAGACCGTCACCGCGCCGCCGACACCCCGGGCCCGCCCGCCGACGCCCTACTTCCCGCTGGGAAGAACCGCCGAGACACGGAAACCGCCGGCCTCCGTCGCACCCGAGACGAAGCCGCCGCCCAGGCCCGTCACCCGCTCCCGCATGCCCACCAGGCCGTTACCGCCGCTGGGCAGCCCGGCGCTCTGCGAAGCGGCGTCGGACTGGCCGTTGAGCACGAGCACGGCCACCTCGGCGACACGATGCGCGAGCAGCACCCGGGTCTTGGCACCGGGAGCATGCTTGTGCACGTTGGTCAGCGCCTCCTGCACCACCCGGTAGACCGTCTGCTCCACCTCCGCGGCGTACGGGCCGGGATCGCCCTCCACCGCGAAATCCACGGCCATGCCGGCCGCACGGGACTCGCCGATCAGCGACTCCAGGTCGTCCAGAGACGGCCCCGGACCGCCACCGGCCTCCTCGCCCCCGGCGCCCCCCGGGCCACGCCCGGCACCGGCGCCCGCGGACACGGCGGCCCCGGCCCTCTCTCCCGACCCCGCCTCCACCTCCGCCCCCGCCTCGACCGGAACCCGGCCCTCCGGCGACGGCCCGCCGGCCCCGTCCGCAACGGCGGCACCGGAGGCAACGGGCGCGGGGACGACAGCCTCCGCACCGGACCCTGCCCCCGGCCCGGAAGCCCCGGCTCCCGAAGCACCGTTCTCCACGCCACCGGCCACCACGCCACCCGCCGCCGCACCGCCGGCACCCGCACCCTCCGGCCCACCGGCGGCGACCACGGCGCCGCCACCGCCCGCGGCCCCGATCCCCGGCGACGTCACCACCGACCCCGCCGGCATCCGCAGCACCCCGAGCATCTCCCGCAGCTCCGTCAGCGCCTGCCGCCCCATATCCCCGACCAGTGCCGCGTTCCGCGCCGCCTTCTCCGGATCGTGGAGCACCACCCGCTCCAGCGCCGCCGCGTGCACCACCATCAGACTCACCCGGTGCGCCACCACGTCGTGCATGTCCCGCGCGATCCGCGTGCGCTCCTCGCGCCGCGCCCACACCGCGCGCTCCTCCGCCCGCTCCGCCAGCAGCGACAACTCCCGCTCCAGCCCGTCCGCCCGCTCCCGCAGGCTCTCCACGAGCCGCCGCCGCGCACCCACGTACAGCCCGAACAGCAGCGGCGGCAGCGTCACCCCCACCGACATCAGCAGAGCCACGAGCGCCGCCAGAACGAAGGGCGAGTTACGGCCGTGCTCCTCGAAGGTCTGATACATCTGCACGAACGTGACAATGATCACGGCGGACACCGACATGCCCGCCAGGGCCGCGGTGATGCGCCGCGGGATGTCGGAGGCGGCGAGCGTGTAGAGGCCGACGATGTTCAGCAGGAAGCCCATCTCCGCCGGCGTGACCGCGATGGCCACCAGCACCGGCACGATCGGCCACCGCCGCCGCAGCACGAGCGCGCTCCCCGCGACGACCCCCAGCACGATCCCGAACCCCACGGGCAGCCCGGCGTCCCGCGAGAACGGCACCCCCTGCACCGCACACTCCACGGCCGACGCCAGCGCCAGCACCACGTCCAGCACCATCGACCGGCGCCGCGCCCACCACCGGACCGGCCTCCGCCCCCCGGAGACCTCACTCACGGCTTCCCCCGACGTGGTCATACCAACCAGCGTAAGGGCCGATCGCGCGGTGGCAGGCTCCGGGTTCAACAGCACGCAACGCATTCGAACGCACACGAAACCGCCAGGTAAGCCCCGAACTGGTGAATCGACCGTATATTCGCATCCGCCGACCCGACACCAGGCCAGGCTGGGCGACATGACACACGCACGACCCCGCCGCCCCGGAGACGGCACGGGCGGCCTGCTCACCGGCACGGCGACCTTCGCAGAACTCCGCGACCGGGCGGTGGCCCTGCGCAGGGAGGGCCTGAGCCGCAGGCAGATCCGCGACCGCCTGAAAGTCGCCAACAACGACCTGCTCAACCGCCTCCTGGAAGGCGAACCACCCCCGGAATGGACGAAGCGCCCGCGAGCGAAGGACGACCTGCGCGCAAAGGCCCGCGAGTTGCGCAAGCAGGGCCGGACCTACGACCAGATCCAGGTGGAACTGGGCTGCTCGAAGAGTTCGATCTCCCTGTGGGTACGCGACCTGCCCAAGCCGCCGCCCCGCACCCGCGAGGAGGCGTCGGCCATCGCCAGACGGGGCTGGGAGGCGACGCTGCGCAAGAGGGAGTCCGAACGCCGGCGAACGAAGCGCGAAGCGACCCGGGAGATCGGACACCTCAGCGACAGGGAGCTGTTCCTCGTCGGCGTGGGCCTCTACTGGTCGGAGGGCGCCAAGTGCAAGGGGCCTCGCCGGAGGGAGAGGGTCATCTTCGTCAACAGCGACCCCGGAATGATCACGACCTTCCTGGCCTGGCTCCGCTTGCTCAAGGTGGACGGCGACCGGCTCAGGTTCAGCGTGCAGATCCACGAGACGGCGGACGTGACAGCCGCCGAGGAGTTCTGGGCCACACACGTCGGCGTAGACCGCGGGCACCTGCTCAAGACGTCCCTCAAGAGGCACAACCCCTTGACCAACCGAACGAACACCGGCGACGACTACCACGGCTGCCTTCGGGTAACGGTCCGGGACGGCGCTGAGCTCTACCGTCGCATTGAGGGGTGGTGGTACGGCATAGTGGTGGCCACACGTCACCTCGATCAGCGAATCGGACATAGGTGACGAACTATCCCGGGTCGTCTAATGGCAGGACAAATGGTTTTGGTCCATTGAATGAGGGTTCGACTCCTTCCCCGGGAGCTTCGACACACATCACCCACGGCCCCGGCATCCGCCGGGGCCCGTTTGCGTCACCCCCCGCATACCCCCTCGGTATCCTGCCCGTATCCCCCATTCCGCCTGCGTAAGGACACCTCACGTGACCGCGAACCGCCCCGCAGCCGTCGTCGTACTCGCCGCGGGCGAAGGCACCCGTATGAAGTCCGCGACCCCCAAGGTCCTGCACCGCATCTGTGGTCGCTCCCTCGTCGGGCACGTCGTCGCCGCCGCCGGAGAGCTGGACCCCGAGCATCTCGTCGTCGTCGTGGGCCACGGCCGGGAGGCCGTCGCCGCGCATCTCGGGGAAATCGCACCGCTCGCGCGGACCGTGGTGCAGCGGGAGCAGAACGGGACCGGGCATGCCGTGCGGATCGCGCTGGAGGAGCTGGCCGGGGGTGGCGTGGCTCTGGACGGGACCGTGGTGGTGGTGTGCGGCGATACGCCGTTGCTCTCCGGGGAGACCCTCGGCCGGCTTGCCGGGGTGCACGCCGCCGACGGGAACGCCGTGACCGTGCTGACCGCCGAGGTGCCGGACGCGACCGGGTACGGGCGGATCGTGCGGGAGGGCGCGGACGGGGCCGTCACGGGGATCGTGGAGCACAAGGACGCCTCCGCGGCGCAGCGGGAGATCCGGGAGATCAATTCGGGGGTGTTCGCGTTCGACGCGAAGCTGCTGGCGTCGGCGTTGACGCAGGTGCGGCGGGACAACAGTCAGGGTGAGGAGTATCTGACGGACGTGCTGGGGATCCTGCGTGCGGCGGGTCACCGGGTGGGTGCGTCGCCGGCCGCCGATCACCGGGAGATCCTGGGCATCAACAACCGTGTGCAGTTGGCGGAGGCGCGCCGGCTGCTGAACGACAGTCTGCTGCGTGACGCGATGCTCGCCGGGGTGACGGTGGTGGATCCGGCGTCGACGTGGTTCGACGTGGCGGTGACGTACGAGCCGGATGCGGTGGTGCTGCCGCAGACGCAGCTCCTGGGGGCGACCCGTCTGGGGGCCGGTGCCGAGGTGGGGCCGGGGTGCACGCTGACCGACACGGTGGTGGGTGCGGGGGCGCGGGTGCTCAACACCGTGGCGGACGGGGCGGAGATCGGGGCGGACGCGAAGGTGGGTCCGTACACGTATCTGCGGGCGGGGACGCGGCTGGGTGCGGGGGCGAAGGCGGGGACGTACGTGGAGATGAAGAACGCGGAGGTGGGTGCGGGTACGAAGGTGCCGCATCTGTCGTATGTGGGGGACGCGACGATCGGCGAGTACACGAACATCGGTGCCGCGAGTGTGTTCGTCAACTATGACGGGGTGGCGAAGCACCACACGACGATCGGGAGTCATTGCCGTACGGGTGCGGACAACATGCTTGTTGCGCCGGTCACAATCGGGGATGGCGCGTACACCGCCGCGGGGTCGGTGATCACGAAGGATGTGCCGCCGGGTTCGCTGGCCGTGGCGCGGGGTCAGCAGCGCAACATCGAGGGCTGGGTGGCCCGTAAGCGGCCGGGGAGTGCGGCGGCGCAGGCGGCCGAGGCGGCGCGCCGGGAGGGTGCCGAGGGGGGCGAGGGGGCCGGTCAGGCGGGGTGAGGCCGTGGGAGGCGGGGTCGTACGGGGCGTACGGTGAGGAGGACATCCGACCGGCCGCCCGCCCGGCCGCCTGCCCCGATACCGAGGAGAACGTGCTGTGACCGGGATCAAGACGACCGGCCAGAAGAAGCTGATGCTTTTCACCGGCCGTGGCTACCCGCAGCTTGCCGAGGAGGTCGCGCACCAGCTCGGTGTGGGCCTCGTTCCTACGAAGGCGTTCGACTTCGCCAACGGTGAGATCTACGTCCGTTTCCAGGAGTCGGCGCGGGGTGCCGACTGTTTTGTGATGCAGAGTCACACGACGCCCATCAATCAGTGGATCATGGAACAGATGATCATGGTGGATGCGCTGAAGCGTGCTTCTGCGCGGAGCATCACCGCCATCGTGCCGTTCTACGGCTATGCCCGGCAGGACAAGAAGCACCGGGGCCGGGAGCCGATCTCGGCGCGGCTGATCGCCGATCTGCTGAAGACGGCGGGGGCGGACCGGATCCTGACGGTGGATCTGCACACGGATCAGATCCAGGGTTTCTTCGACGGCCCGGTGGATCATCTGTTCGCGCTTCCGGTGCTCGCGGACTATGTGGCGTCGAAGACGGACCGGTCGAAGCTGACGGTGGTGTCGCCGGACGCGGGTCGGGTGCGGGTGGCGGACCGGTGGGGTGACCGGCTGGGTGCGCCGCTGGCGATCGTGCACAAGCGCCGGGATCCGGATGTGGCGAATCAGGTGACGGTGCACGAGGTCGTGGGGCATGTGGCCGGCCGGGTGTGTGTGCTGGTGGACGACATGGTGGACACGGGGGGCACGATCTGTGCGGCGGCGGACGCGTTGTTCGCGAACGGCGCGGAGGATGTGGTCGTGGCGGCGACGCACGGTGTGCTGTCGGGTCCGGCGGGTGAGCGGTTGAAGGGGTCGAAGGTCAGCGAGTTCATTTTCACGAACACGCTGCCGACGCCGAGTGAGTTGGAGCTGGACAAGATCACGGTGTTGTCGATGGCGCCGGTGATCGCGCGGGCGGTGCGCGAGGTGTTCGAGGACGGGTCGGTGACCAGCCTCTTCGAAGAGCACGCGTAGCTTTTTCGCAGCAAGATCGACTTGGGGCGGCCGCTCGCCGCCGGGTAGACTCGCGGAGTTGCTCGGCGAGGGAGGCCGCCCCGGTTCGTCCGGTTCCGGCTCGGTGCTCCGTTATCGACGCGCTCTTCGTAGCAGGCCGATTGCGGCCGGGTGACCGTTCCCGTCAGCTTCACCTACTGCGAGGAGTGCAGTCATGGCCGAGTACAAGATCGTCGCGGAGCCGCGGACCGAGACCGGCAAGGGTGCGGCCCGCCGGCTGCGCCGTGAGGACAAGGTCCCCGGCGTCATCTACGGGCACGGTACCGACCCGCGGCACGTGGCGCTGCCGAGCTACGACCTGCTGATGGCGCTGAAGACGTCGAACGTGCTGATCAGCCTTGAGGTCGGCGGCAAGTCCGAGCTGGTCATCCCGAAGGACGTGCAGCGTGACACGCTGCGCACCGGGGTGCTGAAGCACGTGGACCTGCTGGTCGTGAAGCGCGGCGAGAAGGTCAGCGTCGAGGTGCCGATCCAGGTCGAGGGCGATCTGGCGCCGGGCCAGAACCTGCTGGAGCACACGCTGCACGCGCTGCCGGTCGAGGCCGAGGCGACGAACATCCCGGAGTCCGTGACGGTCAGTGTCGAGGGCCTGGAGGCGGGTGCCACGCTGCTGGCGAAGGACGTCAAGCTGCCGGCGGGTGTGACGCTGGCGGTGGACGGCGAGGACCCGGTGCTGCACGTGGTCGCGCCGCAGGCGGAGGAGCCGGCGGCGGAGGGCGAGGCCGCCGAGGGCGAGGCCGCGGCCGAAGAGGGCAAGTCGGAGGAGTGATTTGGCGGGGGCGGGCCGTACGGGCCCGCCCCTGTCCGTCTCCGTACGCGCACGTACACGCACCCCGGGAGAGCCAGCAGATGTCGGACGAAGCGCAGCCGTGGCTCGTCGTGGGCCTGGGCAATCCGGGCCCGGGGTACGCGGGCAACCGGCACAACGTGG
This sequence comes from Streptomyces sp. CNQ329, assembly GCF_000482585.1. Taxonomy (NCBI): domain Bacteria; kingdom Bacillati; phylum Actinomycetota; class Actinomycetes; order Kitasatosporales; family Streptomycetaceae; genus Streptomyces; species Streptomyces sp. CNQ329. The sequence continues at coordinate 24,827 of NZ_AXVU01000037.1, forward strand.
GGTTCATGGTGGCCGATCTGCTGGCGGAGCGGGCCGGGGGGCGGTTCACGTCGCACAAGTCGCGTGCGCAGGTGGTGGAGACGCGGCTCGGGCCGCCGGGGCCGGCGAGCCGGCGGATCGTGCTGGCGAAGCCGATGTCGTTCATGAATCTGTCCGGCGGCCCGGTCTCGGCGCTCGCCGGCTTCTACAAGGTCCCGCTGGAGCGGATCGTCGTCGTCCATGACGAGCTGGATCTGGAGTACGGCACGCTGCGGCTGAAGCTCGGCGGCGGGGACAACGGCCACAACGGCCTGAAGTCGTTGTCGAAGGCGCTGGGCCGGGAGTATCTGCGGGTGCGGTTCGGTGTGGGGCGTCCGCCGGGGCGGATGGACGTGGCGGACTACGTGCTGAAGGACTTCTCGGCCGCCGAGCGCAAGGATCTCGACTACTTCGTGGACCGCGCCGCGGATGCGGTGGAGACGCTGGTCACGGAGGGCCTGGAGCGCGCCCAGAACGCCTACAACGGCTGACCCGCGCCCGGAAGCGGCACGGGTCCCGGGGCGACGAGCCGCCCGCCGCGCCGTGCGCGGCACGCTCGTGGGCCGGCCGACGCCGCTACGGTGCCCGCGCCGGCCGTGCACACGGCACCGGACCGCCCGCCGCGCGGGGCACCCCACTCGCCCGTGCGCAGCACGACCGGGGGCGGATGGACCGGCCGGCAGCGCACCCGGCACACGCGGCCCCGCCCGCCGCGCCGTGTGCGGCATCGCCGCGGGCGGGGCGGCGGTTCGGGCGGCCGGCTTTCCGGCCCGCCGCCCGGACCGGAGGTCACCCCGTGTTGCGCAGCCCCGCGGCGACCCCGTTGACCGTCAGCAGCAGGGCCCGGCTCAGCAGCGGGTCGGGGTCCTGGCCGCGTTCGGCCGCTTCGCGCTGCCGGCCGAGGAGTGTGACCTGGAGGTACGAGATGGGGTCGAGGTAGGCGTCGCGGATGCGGAACGTCTGCTGGAGCACCGGGTTGGCCTCCAGCAGTTCCGTCTCGCCGGTGATGCGCAGCACTTCGCTGACCGTCAGTTCGTGTTCGGCTTCGATGACGGCGAAGATGTGCTTCAGCTCGTCGGGCACGAGGGTGTCGACGTAGTGGCGGGCGATCCGCAGGTCGGTCTTCGCGAGCGTCATTTCGACGTTGGCGAGGAAGTTGCGGAAGAAGTGCCAGTGTTCGTACGCCTCCTCCACGACCGCGTCGAGTCCGGCTTCCCGGGCGGCGCGCAGCCCGGAGCCGACGCCGAACCAGCCGGGGACGATCTGCCGGGACTGGGTCCAGCCGAAGACCCAGGGGATGGCGCGCAGTCCGTCGAGGCCCGCGCCGGTGTCGGGGCGGCGGGAGGGGCGGGAGCCGAGGTGGAGTTCGGCGAGCTGGTCGACGGGGGTGGAGGCGAAGAAGTAGGCGGGCAGGTCGGGGTCCTCGACGAGCTGCCGGTAGGCGGCGTGGGCGGCGTCGGAGACGACGTCCATGGCGGCGTCCCAGCGGGTGAGTGCTTCGACGGACTGCCGGGGTGCGGTGTGCAGGGCGGATGCCTGGAGGGTGGCGGCGACGGTCAGTTCCAGGTTCTCCCGGGCCAGGGACGGCACGAGGTACTTGTCGGAGATGACCTCGCCCTGCTCGGTGACCTTGATCTCGCCTTCGAGGGTGCCCCAGGGCTGGGCGAGGATCGCGTCGTGGGTGGGGCCGCCGCCGCGGCCGACGGTGCCGCCGCGGCCGTGGAAGAGGCGCAGGCGTACGCCGTGCCGGTGGGCGACGTCGCGCAGTCGGCGCTGGGCGCGGTGGATCTCCCACTGGGAGGTGGTGATGCCGCCGAACTTGGAGGAGTCGGAGTAGCCGAGCATGACCTCCTGGACGTCGCCGCGCAGGGAGACCAGGCGCCGGTAGGAGGGGTCGGAGAGCATGGCGTCGAGGAGGTCGTCGGCGATCTTCAGCTCGTCGGTGGTCTCCAGCAGCGGCACGATGCCGATCTTCGCCCAGCCGGCGTGCAGGTCGACGAGCCCGGCTTCGCGGGCGAGGACGGCGGCGGCGAACACGTCGTCGGCGCCCTGGCACATGGAGATGATGTACGACTCGATGACCTCGGGCCCGAAGGTGTCGATGGCCTTGCGCACGGTTTCGAAGACGCGGAGGGTCTTGGTGCCGGCGTCGTCGAGCGGCGCGGGGGTGGGCGCCAGCGGGCGGCGGGAGCGCAGCTCCTTGGCGAGGAGTCCGCGGCGGTAGTCGCGGGGCATGTCGAGGTAGCGCCAGGATTCCTCGCCGAGCCGGTCGAAGAGCTGGCCGAGGGCGTGGTGGTGGGCGTCTGCGTGTTCGCGTACGTCCATGGTGGCGAGCTGGAGGCCGAAGGCGGCGATGGTGCGGATGGTGCGTTCGAGCCGGCCGTCGGCGACGAGGGAGCCCCGGTGTGCGCGCAGGGAGGTCTGGATGAGGGTGAGCTCGTCGATGAGCTGCGCGGTGCCGAGGTAGTCGCGGCCGGGCACGTGGGCGCTGCCGTCGGCGAGGCGGCGGCGGGTGTTGAGGAGCTTCTGCCGGATGCAGGTGGCCTTGAGGCGGTAGGGCTCCTCGGCGTTGAGCCGCTTGTAGCGGGGGCTGATCTCGGGGAGCAGCTCCAGGTCGTGCTGGACGGATGCCAGGAGTTCGTCGGTGGCGCCGCCGTTGCGGATGGAGTTGGACAGGGCGGAGCGCAGGTCGTCGATGTGGCCGATGGCTTCGTTGATGCCGTGTTCGTGCTGGAGGAGGAGCACGTCCCAGGTGACCTGGGGGGTGACGTTGGGGTTGCCGTCGCGGTCGCCGCCGATCCAGGTGCCGAAGGTCAGCGGGCGGGTGCCGGGCGGCAGGACGCCGGACTGCACGACGCCGACGCGCTCCAGCTCCGCGGCGAGGTCTTCGAGGACGTCGCCGACGGCGCCGCGGTTGAGTTCGTCGAGGTAGTAGATGGCGTTGCGGGCCTCGTCGGCGGGCTCGGGGCGTACGACGCGCAGCTCGTCGGTCTGCCAGATGAGGTCGATGTCCTCGGCGAGGCGCCGGTCGCAGCGCCGGCGGTCGGCGGCGGACTTGCCCTCGTCGGCTTCGAGCAGGCGGGCGACGTCGCGCAGCTTGGTGAGGACGGAGCGGCGGGCGGCTTCGGTGGGGTGGGCGGTGAAGACGGGCCGGACGCCGAGGCTGGCGATGGTCTCGCGCAGGTGCGCGGGGTCGGCGTCCTTGAGCATGTCGGCGGTGCGGGCGAGGCTGCCGCCCTCGGCGTTGCGGCGGGCGCGGAACTCGCGGCCGCGGTGCACCTGCTCCGTGACGTTGGCGAGGTGGAAGTAGGTGGAGAAGGCTCGGACGAGCCGGGCGGCGGTCTCCAGGTCGACGGTGCGCAGCAGTTCGGCGGCGGCGTCGCCGTCGGTGCGGGTGAGGGCGCGTACGCGTTCGACGAGATCCAGTAGTTCCGGTCCGTCCTGCCGGACGAGGGTCTCGCCGAGCAGGTCGCCGAGGCGCCTGATGTCGGCGCGCAGCTCGGCGTTGCCGGCGGCCGCGGCGCCCGGGTCGGGGCCTGCGGCTCCGGCGGGGCGGTGCGCGTGGGTGTCGGCACTGGTCACTGGTGCGGCTCCTTGGCATGCGGCGCTGGTGTGTCCGCCCGTGCGCGGCGGCGCGCGGCGGGCAGGGGTGCGGACCGCGCTGTCCGGGCCCCCAGACTAGTCGGCCCTGCTTGCGGCCCGGGCGGGCGAAGCCCGCGGGGTTGCGGCATGGGAACCGGTGTCTGCGGGCACTCAAGAGGTGTTCCTTCCACACGGGCGCGCATGTACGCCCGTGGGCCCGTGCCTCTTTCAGCCCGGAACTGAGGCATGCCATACTTACGCCAACGTAGGTTACGGGACCGTAGCCTCGCTGGTCCATGTTCCCCAGCCTTCGAGGGATGCCCATGCCGTCTACGTCCGAAGTGATCGACGAGCAGTCCCGCTCGGCCACGGTCACCCCCGAGTCCGCGACGCTCGGCGGTGAGAACAAGAGATCGATCGAGCAGATCACCCTGCTCGCCTTCATCGTGCTCCCGTTCGTCGCCCTGGTCGCGGCGATCCCGCTGGCCTGGGGCTGGGGGGTGAGCTGGCTCGACCTCGGACTGATGACGTTCATGTACTTCCTCGGCCTGCACGGTGTGACGGTCGGCTTCCACCGGTACTTCACGCACGGCTCCTTCAAGGCGAAGAAGCCGCTGCGGGTGGCGCTGGCGATCGCCGGGTCGATGGCGGTGGAGGGCCCGGTCGTGCGCTGGGTCGCGGACCACCGCAGGCACCACAAGTTCTCCGACGCCGACGGCGACCCGCATTCCCCCTGGCGCTTCGGCGAGACGGTGCCTGCGCTGATGAAGGGCCTGTGGTGGGCGCACATCGGCTGGCTGTTCGACGAGGAGCAGACGCCGCAGAACAAGTACGCGCCGGATCTGATCAAGGACTCGGCGATCCGCCGGGTGTCGCGGCAGTTCGTGCTGTGGACGGCGGTTTCGCTGCTGTTCCCGCCGCTGGTCGGCGGGCTGGTCACCTGGTCGTGGCAGGGCGCGCTGTCGGCGTTCTTCTGGGCGTCGCTGGTGCGGGTGGCGCTGCTGCACCACGTCACGTGGTCGATCAACTCGATCTGCCACGCGGTCGGCAAGCGCCCGTTCAAGTCGCGTGACCGCTCGGGCAACGTGTGGTGGCTGGCGGTCCTGTCCGGCGGCGAGTCGTGGCACAACCTGCACCACGCGGACCCGACCTGCGCCCGGCACGGCGTGATGAAGGGCCAGATCGACTCCAGCGCCCGGATCATCCGCATCTTCGAGAAGCTGGGCTGGGCGTACGACGTGCGCTGGCCGAGCCAGTCCCGTATCGACGCGAAGCGCAACAAGGACGGCGACGGCGGCAAGGGCTCGGGCAAGGGCACGGCCGCCGCGTCGGCCCGCCGTGGGGGGGCCGCCGCCGACGCGGCATGATGGAGCCCGTGGCTACCGGCGGTAAGAGCAGCACGGGCAACAGCGGCGACGGCGGCGAGGGGAAGCCGCCGCGCCGCACCCGGCGGCGGATGACGGGCAAGGAGCGCCGCGAGCAGCTCGTCGACGTGGGGCGCACGCTGTTCGCGGCGCGCGGCTTCGAGGCGACGTCGGTGGAGGAGATCGCCGCGAAGGCGGGCGTGTCCAAGCCGGTCGTGTACGAGCACTTCGGGGGCAAGGAAGGGCTGTACGCGGTCGTCGTCGACCGCGAGATGCGGCGGCTGCTCGACATGGTGGCGGGCGCGCTGACCGCGGGGCATCCGCGGGAGCTGCTGGAGCAGGCGGCGTTCGCGCTGCTGGACTACATCGACGAGTACACCGACGGCTTCCGCATCATGGTCCGGGACTCGCCGGTGGCGCAGTCGCACGGCTCGTTCGCGTCGCTGATCAGCGACATCGCCACCCAGGTGGAGGACATCCTGGGGCTGGAGTTCAAGTCCCGCGGCTTCGATCCGAAGCTGGCGCCGCTGTACGCGCAGGCGCTGGTGGGGATGGTGGCGCTGACCGGGCAGTGGTGGCTGGACGTGCGCAAGCCGAAGAAGGCGGAGGTCGCGGCGCATCTGGTGAACCTGGCCTGGCACGGGCTGGGCGATATGGAGGCCAAGCCGCGGCTGGTAGGCCACCGCCGCGCGTAGCCCGCGGTGCGGGGCTCCTGCGACTCGCGGCGCCTGCGTCGCCTCGGTGGGGTCGCGCGCTGCGGTGCCGGTCCGGGCGCCCGGGGCGGGCCCGCGGAGCGCCGTCGGCGTCCCGCCGCGGCGGAGCGGCCCTCCGGGTGGGCCCTTACCCGGCCTGGAACTCCAGCCGGTTGCCGAACGGGTCGTTGGTGTGGAAGCGCCGTACGCCCGGGATCTCGCCGTCCGCCCAGGTCACGTCGTGGCCGCGGGCGGCCAGCCGGCGGGCGAGCGCGTCGAGGCCGGTGACGACGAGCGCGGGATGCGCCTTGCGGGCGGGGCGGAAGTCCTGTTCGACGCCCAGGTGGAGCGTCACGGGGCCGGAGGTGAACCAGCAGCCGCCGCGGGCGGCGAGCACCGCGGGCTTGGGCACCTCGGTCATGCCGAGGACGTCGCCGTAGAAGATCCGCAGGACCTCCTCGCTGCCGGCGGGGACGGCGAGCTGGACGTGGTCGATTCCGGTGATCATGGCATGACTCCCAGCGCGAAGATGCGGCGGAACGGGAACGGGGTGCCGTGCGGGCCCGGCGGGTAGGCGGTGCGCAGCAGGGCCGCGTAGGCGGTGACGAACGCGTCGGCGTCGTCGCCGAGCGCGTCGAGCACGGGGCGCAGGCCGGTGCCCTTCACCCAGTCCAGCACCGGGTCGGGACCGTGCAGGAGGTGGACGTACGTGGTCTCCCAGGCGTCGCCGGCGCAGCCGAGGTCGCAGAGCAGTTCCAGGTAGGCGACCGGCTGCAGCACCGGCTGGTCGCGGAGCACGCCGTCGAGCCGCCCGCGCCAGCGGGGGTCGCCGGTGAGCTGCCGCATCAGCGCGTGGCTGGGGGCGTCGTAGTTGCCGGGGACCTGGAAGGCGAACGTGCCGCCGGGGGCGAGGCCGGCGAGCCAGCGGGGGAAGTGCTTCCAGTGGTCGGGCACCCACTGCAGCACGGCGTTGCCGAGGATCAGGTCGTACGCGCCGGGCTCGGGCGTCCAGTCGGCGAGGTCGGCGTGGGCGAAGTCGATCCGGCCGCCGCCGGGGGCGGGGCCGGCGTGGGCGGCGGCGGCGCGGAGCATGGCGGCGGAGCTGTCGTACCCCGTGACGTGGGCGCCGGGCCAGCGGGCGGCCAGCAGTGCGGTGCCGTTGCCCGTACCGCAGCCGATGTCGGCGATCCGCGCCGGGCGGCGGGGTGGCTCCCCGACGTGGGCGAGGAGGTCCGCGAGGGGGCGGGTACGGGGCCCCTCGTGGCGCAGGTACTGCTGCGGGTCCCAGGAGGGTGAGGTCATGTGTTCCAGCGTTCCGCCGATGTATCTCGATGTCAAGAGACTTCATGTCGACAGACCAACTACACTGACGTCATGCGGGACGAGGTGGACCGGCTGGTCGCGGCGTGGCGCCGGGAGCGCCCCGACCTCGACGTGGAGCCGCTGGAGGTGCTGAGCCGGGTGAGCCGGCTGGCCCGCCACCTGGACCGGGCCCGGCGGGTGGCGTTCGCGGAACACGGCCTGGAGGGCTGGGAGTTCGACGTGCTGACCGCGCTGCGCCGCGCCGGCGAGCCGTACCAGCTCTCCCCCGGCCAGCTCCTCACCCAGACCCTGGTCACCTCCGGGACGATGACCAACCGCATCGACCGGCTGGCGAAGAAGGACTTCGTCTCCCGCCTGCCGGACCCCAGCGACCGGCGCGGGGTGCTTGTGCGGCTCACCCCCGAGGGCCGCGAGCGCGCGGACGCGGCGCTGGCGGCACTGCTGGCGCAGGAGCGGGCGATCCTCGCGGAACTGCCGCCGGAGCGCCGCACGGAACTGGCGGGACTGCTCCGCCGGCTGACGGCGCCCTTCGACAACGTGCCGTAGCCCGGTGTGCCCCGCGGCCCGCGCGCGACCGCCGCCGCGCCGCCCTCTCGGGCGCCGGGCCGCTACCCGCCCACGCCTGCCGGCTCGCCCAGGTCCACCGGGCCCACGCCCGCGCGGCGGGCCAGCGCCACCGCGGCCAGCGTCGAGTGCACGCCGAGCTTGCCCAGCACGTTCTGCATGTGCGTACGGACCGTGTGCGGCGACAGATACAGCCGCTCAGCGACGGCCTTGCGGCCCAGGCCCGCGACCATGCAGCGCAGCACCTCGTGCTCCCGCGGGGTCAGCGACTCGACGAGCTGCTCGCTTTCCGTGCGGTGCTCCCGGGCCGCCGTCAGCTCCCGCAGCACGCCCGTGAGCAGCGCGGGCGGCAGATGCGTCTCGCCGCGCAGCACGCCCCGGATCACCGCCAGCAGCCGGGACAGCGAGCTGTCCTTGGCGACCCAGCCGAACGCTCCGGCCTGGAGCGCCGCCGCCGCCCGCGCCGGATCGTCGCGGGCCGCGAGGACCACCGTGCGGGTCTGCGGATGCGCCGAGCGGACGCGCGCCGTGAGCGATATCCCGCCCGGGGCGCCGGCCGCCGAGCCGTTGCCCGCGACCGCCTGCGCGGGCACCGGTGTGCCCGCGGGCACGTCGCGGTCGAGGTCGGCGTCGACCAGGAACACGTCGAACGGGCGCCCTTCCGCCGCCGCGCGCTCCAGTGAGCGCAGCGCGGCCTGACCGCTGCCGGCCGGCAGCACGTCGACATCCGGCTCTGCTGCCAGCGCCGCGGCCAGCGACTCGGCGAACACGCGGTGGGCATCGGCCACCAGGACCCGGATCCGAACCACGGACACCCCCATGTCGCGTACTACGAGAACTCGCGGAATGCGGAATGCGGCCCCCCGAGCGTCGGACGTCCGCCTGAGCTGCGGCCGCCGCCGCGTCCCATAGCTACCCCGCCCCGTGCGCCGTACCCACGTCTCCCGCCCCCTGAAAGGGCACCGGCCCCCACCGGTGCTGCCCCCACAGCGTAGGGCGCGGGACGGACAAGGGAAGCCCAACGGCCAACTTTCCGTGGCGAGTTCGCCACGCGGAGTAGAAACCGGCCGGATACGGCCCCGGAGGGGATGGATTCCGGAGTTCCGGCGGGCCCGGGAGCGGTAAGGCTGTACGTTGCCGGGGCAGTAGACCCCCGGGGGGAGGGCGAGATGGCCGTTCGGCTGATCGTGGTCGACGAGCACCGCCTGCTCGCCGAGGCTCTCGCGTCCGCGCTGAAGCTGCGCGGACACCGGGTGCTGGCCGCGGCCGCGCCCACGGCGGGCGCCGCGGAGCTGGTGGTGAGCAGAGGACCTGAGGTGTGCCTGCTGGGCACGGCGACCCCGGCCGCATCCGGGGCGTTCGACCCTGTCCTGCGGATCAAACGGGAGCGTCCGCAGATCGCGGTGGTGGTGCTCGGCCCGGTGCCGAACCCGCGGGGCATAGCGGCGGCGTTCGCCGCGGGCGCCTCCGGGTACGTACGGCACGACGAGCGCATCGAGGGCGTGGAACGTGCGCTGGTCAAGGCGCGGGCCGGGGAGGCGGCGGTGGCTCCTCAGCTGTTGCAGGGCGCGTTCACCGAGCTGCTCAACCCGGCGGCGGAGCCGGACGACGAGGGCGCCCGGCTGCTGCAGATGCTGACCCCCCGGGAGGTCGAGGTGCTGGTGCGGGTGGCGGAGGGCGAGGACACGCGGCTCATCGCGCAGGGGATGCACATAGCGGCGAGCACGGCCCGTACGCACGTGCAGCGGGTGCTGATGAAGCTCGGGGTGGGATCACGGCTCGAAGCGGCGGCGCTGGCGGCCCGTACGGGACTGCTGGACCGCGCCGCCGCCCGCCCCGCGGCGGACGGCGACGCGGGCGCGTAGCGGCTTGCGGACTGCGGCGGACGCGGCGGCTTTCGGACAATCGCGTACGGGGCGGGCTCCCCGGGCGTCAACGGGTCAGCGGTCGCCTGGGCGGTCCCGGGGGCCCTGGTGGTGGTGGCCGTCCATCGCCTCCGCCAGCTCCTCCGCCGACGGCGGGCGCACCGGCCGGAGGAGCTGCCAGACGAGGAAGAACAGTCCGAGCGCCAGCATCCCCAGGCCCGTCCACAGATTGATGCGCACGTCCACCGCCTTGGCGATCTCCGCGTCGGAGTCGAAGGCGCCCACGATCGCGAGGATCAGCCCGTACACGACGAACAGGCCGCCGATCAGCCGCCGAACGTCGAACAGCCGGCTGGCCGTCGCCGACTTGCGCTCCAGCTCCTCGATCTGCTCCACCAGTTCCCCGGTGTCCGGGACATCGCGGCCGGGGCCGCCGGAGGGCTCGTGGGTGTCGCTCATGGTGCGCTCCTAGAAGGAGAAGGGGATGTAGCACACGGCGGCCAGGACGAGCGCGCCCCAGCCCAGCAGCGCCGGTTTGCGGTACCAGGCGTCGTCCCCCTCGGCGGGGGGCTCGGACATGCCCGGGGAGCGGGTGCCGTAGACCAGGCCCGCGAGCTGCTCGCGGGTCTTGGGGCGGGTGAACGGCGTGACGGCCAGCATCGCGACCGCGCCGGCGACGAAGCCGACGATCGCGGAGACGAAGTTGGCGCCCTGGTCGCTGGGGATGCCGATGACGCCCTGCTTGTAGATCCAGAAGTAGTTGAGCATCGCGGCGACCGTGCCGACGAGCAGCCCCCAGAAGCCTGCCCTGGCGGAGGTGCGCTTCCAGAACATGCCGATGATGAAGACCACGAACATCGGCACGTTGAAGAAGGAGAACAGCGTCTGCAGGTACGCCATGATGTTGCTGAAGCTGGACGCGATGAACGCGGTGCCGACGCTGGCCGCGACCCCGACGGCGGTGATGATCCGCCCGACGCGCAGGTAGTACGCGTCCGTCCGGCCGCGCACGACGTACGGCTCCCAGATGTCCGTGGTGAACACGGTGTTGAACGACGAGACGTTGGCCGCCATGCCCGCCATGAAGGCCGCCAGCAGGCCGGTGATGGCCACGCCGAGCACGCCGCTGGGCAGCAGTTGCTCCATGAGGAAGGGGATCGAGTCGTTGTACGTCAGGTCGGAGCCGGAGGTGCCGATCTCGGGCACCAGGGCCGCCGCGGCCAGGCCCGGGATCATCACCAGAAAGACGATGAAGATCTTCGGGTACGCGCCGATGAGGGGCGTGCGCTGGGCGGCGGAGAGGTTCTTGGCGGACAGCGCGCGCTGGACCTCGGCGAAGTTGGTCGTCCAGTAGCCGAAGCTGAGGACGAAGCCCAGACCGAGGACGATCGTCAGCCAATTGGCGCCGAGCGGGTTGTCGTTGCCGATGCCGGTGCCGCCCCAGGCGGTCAGGAAGTCGCTGCCGCGGGACGCGGTCAGGGTGTCGCTGAGACCGTCCCAGCCGCCGACGCGCTTGAGCGCGAGGATCGTCAGCGGCAGCAGCGCGGCGATGATGACGAAGAACTGCAGCACCTCGTTGTAGACCGCCGACGACAGCCCGCCGAGGGTGATGTACGCGAGCACGACGGCGGCGGAGACGACGATGGCGACCCACTCCGGCCAGCCGAGCAGCGCCTCGACGACGATGGCCATGGCGTAGAGGTTGACGCCGGCGATGAGGACGGCGGCCAGGGAGAAGAGCACCGCGCTGAGCAGGTGCGCGTTGCGGTCGTAGCGGTGCAGCAGGAACTCCGGCACCGAGCGGACCTTCGAGCCGTAGTAGAAGGGCATCATCACCAGGCCCAGGAAGACCATGGCCGGGATGGCGCCGATCCAGTACCAGTGCGTGGTGTAGACGCCGTACTGGGCGCTGTTGGCGGCCATGCCGAGGATCTCGGTGGCGCCGAGGTTGGCGGAGATGAACGCCAGACCGGTGATCCACGCGGGCATCGAGCGGCCGGAGAGGAAGAAGTCAAGGCTGGTCTTGACGCTTCGCCGGGCCAGGAACCCGATGCCGAGCACGACGGCGAAGTACATGGCCATGATCACGTAGTCGAGGACGTTGGTGTCGAGCCGCAGCTCGGCCGCTAGTGGGTGCATGGTGCAGGTCCGCTTCAGTGCGTGACGCGTTCGGAAGGCGAAGCCAGACGCGTGGCGTTGGATTCCGAAAACTTCTGTTGGGACTGTTTGCTTGTCTGTTGGATCTCGCACCCAGAATGTCTGATAACGGATAATTATGGGTAAGCGACGCTCCGGCGTTGACTCGCCTGTTGGCTTGTGGTTCATTGTGTTCGATTGTGTTGGAGAACCGGACCATGACGACCGGCGGGCAGGGCAGGCCAGGGCCGAGGAAGAGGCTCCAGTGAAGAAGACGCACACGCGGCTCGCGGACGGGCGCGAGCTGATCTACTTCGACGCGCGTGACGACGCCGTCCGGGACGCGGCCGACCGCCGCCCCCTGGAGCCGACGCGCACCGCCTCGGAGGCGCGCTTCGACCCGCTGCGCGGGGAGTGGGTGGTCATCGCCTCGCACCGGCAGGGGCGTACGTACCGGCCGCCCGCCGACGAATGCCCGCTGTGCCCCTCCCGGAACGGGCGGCTGAGCGAGATCCCCGCCGACGACTACGAGGTCGCCGTCTTCGAGAACCGCTTCCCCTCGCTGACCGGCGGCCCCGGTCCGCAGAGTGGCGAGCCGCCGTTCGTCGGCGCCCCGGGCGCGGGCCGCTGCGAGGTCGTCTGCTTCACCTCCGACCACGACGCCTCGTTCGCCGGCCTCTCCCCCGGCCAGGCGGCGCTGGTACTGGACGCCTGGATCGACCGCTCGGTGGAGCTGGGCGAACTCCCCGGCGTCGAGCAGGTCTTCTGCTTCGAAAACCGCGGCGAGGAGATCGGCGTCACCCTCGGCCACCCGCACGGGCAGATCTACGCCTATCCGTATGTCACGCCGCGCACCGCGCAGATGATGCGGCGCGTCGAGCGGCACCGGGCGAAGACCGGCGGAAACCTCTTCGACACCGTCGTCGCCGCCGAGACCGCGGCGGGGACGCGGGTGGTCCTGGAGGGCAGGCACTGGGTGGCGTTCGTGCCGTACGCCGCCCACTGGCCGTACGAGGTCCACCTCTACCCGCGGCGCCGCGTGCCCGGCCTGCCGGCGCTGGGCGACGAGGCGCGCGAGGAGTTCCCCGGGATGTACCTCGAACTCCTGCGCAGATTCGACCGGATCTTCGGCCCCGGCGAGCCCCCGACGCCGTACATCTCGGCGTGGCATCAGGCGCCGGTGCGGGGGCCGGGCCGCGATGACTACGCTCTCCATCTCGAACTGTTCACGATCCGGCGGAGCCCGGGCAAGCTGAAGTATCTTGCGGGATCGGAGTCCGCGATGGACGCGTTTGTCACCGATGTGCCGCCGGAGCGGGCGGCGGAACGACTGCGAGAGGTAGCGAGCACGTGAGTGAGAACGCAGCCGGAGGTGCCGGGGGCGACCGGGCCGCGCGGAAGTACCTGGTGACCGGCGGGGCCGGGTACGTGGGGAGCGTCGTCGCGGCGCACCTGCTGGCCGCCGGGCACCGGGTGACCGTGGTCGACGATCTGTCGACCGGGTTCCGCGACGGGGTGCCGGAAGGCGCCGAGTTCGTCGAGGACCGGATCCAGAACGCCGCGAAGTGGCTGGACTCCTCGTACGACGCCGTCCTGCACTTCGCCGCCTCCTCGCAGGTCGGCGAGTCCGTCACGCACCCCGAGAAGTACTGGCGCAACAACGTCGGCGGCACGCTGGAGCTGCTCGCGGCGATGCGCGACGCAGGTGTGCGGCGGCTGGTGTTCTCCTCCACCGCCGCCACCTACGGCGAGCCGGAGTCCGTGCCGATCACCGAGGACGCCGTCACCGCGCCGACGAACCCGTACGGGGCCTCCAAGCTCGCCGTCGACCAGATGATCGGCGCCGAGTGCCACGCCCACGGGCTGGCCGCCGCGTCACTGCGCTACTTCAACGTCGCGGGCGCCTACCTGCCGGAGCAGGGCGGCGGCCCGTACGGCGAGCGGCACGACCCCGAATCCCACCTGATCCCGCTGGTGCTCCACGTGGCCCTGGGGCAGCGCGCGTCCATCTCCGTCTTCGGCGACGACTACCCCACCCCGGACGGCACCTGCGTCCGCGACTACATCCACGTCGCGGACCTCGCCGAGGCCCATCTGCTCGCCCTCGGCGCCGTGCGCCCCGGCCAGCACCTCATCTGCAACCTGGGCAACGGCGAGGGCTTCTCCGTCCGTGAGGTCATCGAGACGGTCCGCGAGGTGACGGGGCACCCCGTGCCCGAGGTGGTCGCACCCCGGCGGGCCGGGGACCCGGCCGTGCTGGTGGCCTCGGCGGCGGCGGCGAAGGAGCAGTTGGGCTGGCAGCCGTCGCGTACGGAGCTGGCGGGGATCGTTTCGGACGCCTGGGACTTCGCACGGCGGGTCGCGGGCGCGAGGGAAGGCGGTGGGGACGGATGACGGCCGGGGAGACTGCGGGGGTGCGGGGCGCGGCGGACACGGGAGCCGCGGCCGGGGCGGCCGGAGGCCCGCGCGCGGACGGCGCCGGGGCAGAGGCTGCTGCCGCCGCCTTCGCCGAGTTGTACGGGGAGCGGCCCGCCGGGGTGTGGGCGGCGCCCGGACGCGTCAACCTCATCGGCGAGCACACCGACTACAACGACGGCTTCGTCATGCCGCTCGCCCTCCCGCACACCACCCTCGCCGCCGCCCGCCGCCGCGACGACGGCGTGCTGCGGCTGCACTCGGGCGACGGCGAATCCCGCCTGGTGGAACTGGCCGTCGACGAGATCGACCCCCTGGCCGTGGGCGGCGACCGCGGCGGCTGGGCCGCCTACCCGGCGGGCGTGGTGTGGGCGCTGCGCCGCACCGTGGACGCCTTCGCGGGCTTCGGCGGCGCGGACATCCACTACGAGAGCACTGTCCCCACCGGCGCCGGTCTGTCCTCGTCGGCGGCGCTGGAGGTCTCCACGGCGCTGGCGCTCAGCGACCTGTACGGCTGGGGCCTCGGCCCCATGGAGCTGGCCCAGATCGGCCGGCGCGCCGAGAACGACTTCGTCGGCGTACCCAGCGGGATCATGGACCAGATGGCCTCCGCATGCTGCACCGCGGGCCACCTGCTCCACCTCGACACCCGCGATCTCACGCAGCGCGCCGTGCCGTTCGACCTCGCCGCCGAAGGGCTCACGCTGCTCGTCGTCGACACACAGGTCAAACACGCCCTGGGCGACGGCGAGTACGCCGAGCGGCGCGCCGGCTGCGAGGCGGCGGCGCGGGCGCTGGGCGTGCCGGCGCTGCGTGACGTGCCGCACGCGGAGCTGGACACGGCGCTGGCCCGGCTGGCGGACCCGGCGGTGCGCCCGCTCGTCCGGCACGTCGTCACCGAGGACCGGCGCGTCGAGGAGTGCATCACGCTGCTCGACGCGGGCCGCACCCGCGACATCGGGCCCGTGCTGCTCGCCGGGCACGCCTCGCTGCGCGACGACTTCCGCGTCTCCTGCCGCGAACTCGACGTGGTCGTCGAGTCGTCGGTCGCCGCGGGCGCGCTCGGCGCACGCATGACCGGCGGCGGCTTCGGCGGCTCGGCGATCGTGCTGGTCGAGACGGACGCGGCCGACACGGTCGGCAAGGCCGTCGGGGCGGCCTTCGCCGCGGCGGACTTCCGCCCGCCGCGGGTCTTCGCCGCCGTACCCGGCGCGGGCGCCCGCCGCCTGGTCTGAGGCCGCTCAGGCGCCCCCGCCCGGGGGCGCCTGGCGCCCCGCCGTCACTGGTCCTTGCTGCCGAAGGCGAGGGCGAAGTACTCCACGTCGTCCCGGTCGCTGATGATGTCCTGCGCCAGATAGAACCGGCCGTGCTCGAACAGGTACGGCACGTTGTCGCTGTACGTCATCGTCGTCTCGGCCTCCGCCGTGTCGTTCGGCAGCTCCAGCCAGACCTCCTCCTTGGCGGAGTCCGGGTCTATCGCGAGGATCTCGCCGCCCGTGTCGTACGTCCCCTTGCGATACGCGATGATCTTGCCGTCGTCGATCCGCAGCGGCACCATCGTCCGCTTCTCACCGGCGTCGTACTTCTTCGTCGGCTTGCCCGAGTTGAGGTCGAAGGCGACGATCTCGTTCGTGTCGCCGTAGTCGCTCTTGCCCTGGTGCTCGCGCGAGGGCAGATACATCGTGTCGCCGTCCACCGCCACCGTCGTGCAGGACTCGGCGCCGCCGGAGTAGTCGCAACCGGGCTTGTAGCGCGGGCCCTCCGTCTCGGTGCCCAGCGAGATCTTCGAGCGCAGCTTGCCCTTGTCGAGCGCGAAGATGTCGGTCTCGGTCGTCTTGCCCGCCCCGATCGTGATCACCGGCGGCTCGACGGAGAGAACCTGGACGCTCTGCACCCCGTCCGGCACGTCGTACGACCAGTAGATGCCGCCGGTGGCCGGGTCGACCTTCTGGACCTTCATGTCTTCGTTGAGCGAGCCGCAGAAGACCAGGCCCAGCAGGTTCGTCCCGTCGCTGGCGTAGTCATGGTCCTTGCACTCGGTGGTGGGCTTGGTCTGCCAGACCGGGTCACCGCCGGCCAGGGGGAACGCCGCGGAGCCGGAGAGGCCGGAGGCGATGACCGTGTCACCGGCGATGGTCACGTGCTCGAACTTCACGCTCTCGTCGGCGGTCGCCACATGCTGCCGCCACAACTCCTCGCCGCTGTTGACGTCGAAGAGCACGACCTCGGTGCACGGCGCGTACGAGTCGTCGGGGTCGGAGACCTCGCCGTCCTGCACCAGCATGGCCGCCTTGCCGTCGTCGGTGACCGCCCGCGAGGCGCCGCAGACCAGGCCGCCGGTGGGCAGCTTCCAGGACTCCTTGCCGGTCTTGGTGTCGTAGCCCTTCACGGCGTTCAGCTCGCCCTTGGCGTAGATCTTCTCGGTCGCCCACTGGCCCGACGCGGGCCAGGTCGCGCCCTCTTCGGCCTGCGGGTACGGAACACCGAAGAGCAGTTCGCCGTCGCGGCTCGCGGGCTTGCTGTCGCTCACGGTCTTCTTGGGACCGCCGCCACCGCCCCCTCCGCCGGCCTGTGCCTCCTCGCCGTCACGGGTGAGAAACCAGCCCGTGCCGCTTGCCACCACGAGGATCGCCACCACCGCCGCGATGACCGTCCAGACCGGGACAAGCTTCTGCGCCGCGGACCGGGCGGGCAGGCCCGGGACCTGCGCCTGCGGATAACCGCCGGAGTGCGGCGGGACCGGCTGCGCGAAGCTGTAGGGCTCCTTCGGCGGCTGCGAGGGCTGGCCATAGGGCTGCTGCGGCGGGCCCGGGGGCTGCTGCGGCTGGGCCGGCGGCGCCGGCGGGTAGCCGTACTGGGGCTGCGGCGCGGGCTGTTGCGGCTCCTGCGGCGCGCCGAAGCCGCCGCCGGGCGCGGGCGGCGGCGGGGTCTGCGGATATCCGTAACCGGGCTGCTGCGGATCCTCGGCCGGCGGCGGCCCGAAACCACCGGACGGCGGCTGGCCCGGCGGCGGTGGCGGCTGCGACATGTCCCTGTCCCCCCGGATGGCTGTGCGTACGAACTGCGATCGCGTGGCTCATTTCTACCACCCGCGGGTGACAGCCGCCGCCGGCTCGTACGCACCGTGCCCCGCCGCCACCGGGGGTCAGCCCCCCTCCGCCGCCTCCGCCAGCTCCAGCCAGCGCAGCTCCAGCTCCTCGCGCTCGGCCGCCAGCTCGCGCAACTGCCCGTCCAGCTCCGCCACCCGCGCGAAGTCCGTCGCGTGCTCGGCGATCGCCGCGTGCAGCTCGCCCTCCCTGCCGCCGATCTTGTCCAACTGCCGCTCGATGCGCTGCAGCTCCTTCTTCGCCGCCCGCGCATCCGCCGCGGACAGCCCGGCCGCCGGCCTCGCCTGCGCCTCGGCCGGGGCCGGGGCCTGCGGCGACCGGGCCTGCTGCGTCTCACGGACACGGGCCCGCCGGCGCAGGTACTCCTCGATCCCGCCCGGCAGCATCCGCAGCGTCCCGTCGCCCAGCAGCGCGTGCACGGTGTCCGTCGTGCGCTCGATGAAGTACCGGTCGTGGCTGATGACCACCAGCGTTCCGGGCCAGCCGTCGAGGAGGTCTTCGAGCTGGGTGAGGGTCTCGATGTCCAGGTCGTTGGTCGGCTCGTCGAGGAACAGCACGTTCGGCTCGTCCATCAGCAGCCGCAGCAACTGCAGCCGCCGCCGCTCACCGCCGGACAGATCGCCCACCGGTGTCCACTGCTTCTCGCGCCCGAAGCCGAACCGCTCGCACAACTGCGAGGCGGTCATCTCCCGCCCCTTGCCGAGGTCCACCCGCTGCCGTACCCGCTCGACCGACTCCAGCAGCCGCCACTGCGGGTCCAGCTCCGTGACCTCCTGCGAGAGGTACGCCAGCCGCACGGTCCGGCCCGCGACGATCCGCCCGGCCGCCGGCTGCCGCTCGCCACCGGAGCGGGCGGCGTCCGCGAGCGTACGCAGCAGGGAGGTCTTGCCGGCGCCGTTGACGCCGAGGAGCCCGACGCGGTCACCGGGACCGAGCTGCCAGGTCAGCCCCTTCAGCAGCACCCTGCCGTCGGCGCCGCCCCCGGCCCGCACGGTGACGTCCTCCAGCTCGAACACCGTCTTGCCGAGGCGGGAGTTCGCGAACTTCATCAGCTCCGCGGAGTCGCGGGGCGGCGGCACGTCGGCGATCAGTGCGTTGGCGGCCTCGATACGGAAGCGGGGCTTGCTGGTACGGGCCGGGGCGCCGCGGCGCAGCCAGGCCAGCTCCTTGCGCACGAGGTTCTGCCGCTTGGCCTCCTCGGTGGCGGCGATACGGGCGCGCTCGGCGCGGGCGAAGACGTAGTCGGAGTAGCCGCCGTCGTACTCGTGGACCGCGCCGCCCTGGACGTCCCACATGCGGGTGCAGACCTGGTCGAGGAACCAGCGGTCGTGGGTGACGACGACGAGCGCGGCGCGGCGGGTGCGCAGGTGCGCGGCGAGCCAGGCGATGCCCTCGACGTCGAGGTGGTTGGTCGGCTCGTCCAGGACGATCAGGCCGGGGTTGCCGATGAGCAGCTTGGCCAGCGCGATGCGGCGGCGCTCGCCGCCGGAGAGCGGGCCGATGACGGTGTCGAGGCCCTGCTCGAAGCCGGGCAGGTCGAGGCCGCCGAAGAGGCCGGTGAGCACGTCGCGTACGCGGGCGTCACCGGCCCACTCGTGGTCGGCCATGTCGCCGACGACCTCGTGCCGGACGGTGGCGGCGGGATCGAGGGTGTCGCCCTGGGTGAGGATGCCGAGGCTGAGGCCGCCGGTGTGGGTGACGCGGCCGGCGTCGGGGTCCTCCAGCTTGGCGAGGAGGCGGATGAGGGTGGTCTTGCCGTCGCCGTTGCGGCCGACGACGCCGATGCGGTCGCCTTCGGCGACGCCGAGGGAGATGCCGTCGAGGAGGGCGCGGGTGCCGTAGACCTTGTCGACGGCTTCCAGGTTGACCAGGTTGGCGGCGGCCATGGCGGTGCGGTGCTCCTCGCGGGGTCGGGGTCCTCGGCGGACGGTCTCCCAGCGTAGTTCGCGCGCCGTCGTCCGGCCCCGGCGGCTTTCCCCGGCCCGTCCCTCCCGGGACCGGCGCCGCTAGCCCACCACCGCCGCGCCCGGTGCCGGAGCCCGCGCCACCCGGGCCTTGCGGCACGTGCCCGAGTCCTCCAGCGCCGCCGCGACGGCCGTCGCGGCGGCCTCGTCGGCCGCCAGGAACGCGCACGTCGGGCCCGAACCCGAGACCAGGGCCGCCAGGGCACCCGCCGTGCTGCCGGCCGCCAGGGTGGCCGCCAGGGAGGGGCGGAGGGAGAGCGCCGCCGGCTGGAGGTCGTTGCCGCCGTCGATGGCCGCCAGCGCCGCGGCCAGATCCGCCGGATCGCCGGAGCCCAGTGCGTCCAGCACCGCCGGGGACGCCTCCGGCTCCGGTACGGAGCGGCCCGCCGCCAGGCGGTCGAACTCGCCGTAGACGTCCGGCGTCGACAGTCCGCCGTCGGCCACCGCGAAGACCCAGTACAGCGGGCCCTTCACCGCCAGCGTCGTCAGCCGCTCGCCCCTCCCGTGGCCCAGCGCCGCCCCGCCGACCAGGCTGAA
The DNA here is from genome assembly GCF_000482585.1 of Streptomyces sp. CNQ329. NCBI lineage: Bacteria > Bacillati > Actinomycetota > Actinomycetes > Kitasatosporales > Streptomycetaceae > Streptomyces > Streptomyces sp. CNQ329. The sequence continues at coordinate 44,394 of NZ_AXVU01000037.1, forward strand.
CGGCACGTCGCTGCCCAGCTCGGCGCAGATCCGCAGCAGCTCTTCGGTGCCGGTAGCGGTGCCCCACAGCTCGTCGCAGGCCAGCAGCGCGCCCGCGCCGTCCGCGCTGCCGCCGGCCATGCCGCCGGCGACGGGGATGTCCTTGGCGATGTGCAGGTGGACGTTCGGCTCCCGCCCGTGCCGGGCGGCCAGCAACCGCGCGGCGCGAGCGGCCAGGTTCGAGGCGTCGGTGGGTACGGCGGCGGCGTCGGGGCCCGAGACCGTGATGCGCAGGCCGTCGGCCTCGGTGGCGGTGACGTCGTCGTAGAGGCCGACGGCCAGGAAGACGTTCGCGAGGCCGTGGAAGCCGTCCGGGCGCGGCGGGCCGACGGCGAGCTGCACGTTGACCTTCGCGGGTACGCGGACGGTGACGCTCCGCGCCGCGGGGGACGCGGGCGTGGTCGATCCCTTTGTCACGGCGTGCTGCTCCTCGTGGTGGCGGTCCGGTGCCGGGACTCCGCGATCCGCGCGAAGTCCTCGATGGTCAGCGACTCGCCGCGGGCCTGCGGCGAGACGCCCGCGGCGCGCAGCGCGGCCTCGGCGGCCGGCGCCGAGCCGGCCCAGCCGGTGAGCGCCGCACGCAGGGTCTTGCGGCGCTGCGCGAAGGCGGCGTCGACGGCGGCGAAGACCTCGGTCCGGGTGGCGGCCGTCGCGGGCGGCTCGCGGCGGGTGAGCGAGACGAGCCCGGAGTCGACGTTCGGCGCGGGCCAGAACACGGTGCGGCCGATGGCACCGGCACGCTTGACGTCGGCGTACCAGGCGGCCTTCAGCGACGGCACGCCGTAGACCTTCGAGCCCGGGGCGGCGGCGAGCCGGTCGGCGACCTCGGCCTGCACCATGACCAGGGTGCGTTCGATGCCGGGGAACGTGGCCAGCATGTGCAGCAGCACGGGCACGGCGACGTTGTACGGGAGGTTGGCCACCAGCGCCGTGGGCGGCGGGCCCGGCAGCTCGGTGATCCGCAGCGCGTCGGCGTGCAGGAGCGCGAAATGCTCCGCGCGCCGCGGCAGCCGGGCCCGTACGGTCACGGGGAGGGCGGCGGCGAGCACGTCGTCGATCTCGACGGCCGTCACGTGGGACGCGGCCTGCAGCAGCGCGAGGGTGAGCGAGCCGAGGCCGGGGCCGATCTCGACCACGACGTCGACCGGCCGGACACCGGCGGCGCGCACGATGCGGCGGACGGTGTTGGGGTCGATGACGAAATTCTGGCCGCGCTGCTTGGTGGGGCGTACGCCGAGGGCCGCCGCCAGCTCGCGGACGTCCGCGGGGCCGAGCAGCGGGTCCGGCTCGCCGGTGGTGGCGCTCACCGCTTCAGGTTATGCCCTCCGTCCCGGCGGCCTCCCGGCGAGGCGCCGGGGCGGCGGAGCCCGGGGGTCCCGCCGGGGCGTAGCCGAAGGCCCGCGCGGTGTTCGCCGCGATCGCCGCGGCGAGCTCGTCCGGGTCCGTGCCGCGGGTGGCGGCCATGGCGCGCAGCGTGAGGGGGATCAGGTACGGGGCGTTGGGGCGGCCCCGGTACGGCATCGGCGTCAGAAACGGCGCATCCGTCTCGACGAGCAGCAGCTCCGCGGGGGCGACGGCGACCGCCTCGCGCAGCGGCGCCGCGTTCTTGAAGGTCACGTTTCCTGCGAAGGACATGAAGTAACCGTTCTCCGCACAGATTTCGGCCATCGCCGCGTCACCGGAAAAGCAGTGGAATACCACCCGCTCCGGCGCCCCCTCTTCCCGGAGAATGCGCAGCACGTCATCGTGCGCCTCGCGGTCGTGAATGACGAGGGCCTTTTGCCGGCGTTTTGCGATCTCGATGTGGCGGCGGAAGGAGTGCTGCTGCGCGCCGACTCCCCCGGGCCCTGTCCGGAAGTAGTCGAGGCCGGTCTCGCCGACGCCGACGACCTGCGGCAGCGCGGCGAGCGCGTCGATCTCGCCGAGGGCGTCCTCCAGGCCGGCGCCCAGCCGCGGGGCCTCGTTGGGGTGCAGGGCGACCGTCGCCCACACGGCGTCGTGCGCGGCGGCGGTCTCCGCGGACCAGCGGGAGCGCTCCAGGTCGCAGCCCACCTGGATGAGCGTGGTGACGCCCACCCGCGCGGCGGCGGCCACCGCCTCGGCGACCGTGCCTTCCTGCATGTCGAGGTGCGTGTGCGAGTCCGCCGCGGGGTGGCCGAGCGGCTCGGGCGGCGGCGGCGCGGACGTCGCGTCCGCCCCGCCGGAGGTGTGCTGAGCCATGCCGGGGACTCTACTGGCCCGGTACGACAACGCCGTGCGGGGCGGTGTGCGCGCAGACCGCGAAGGGCCACCGGGCGGTCAGTCGCGGCGTGAGCGCTGCCGCACCGACTCGACGGAACGGACCTGGCCGGCGCGCATGATGCGCACGACGTGCTCGCCGCAGTTCAGGCACGTGGGCCGGGTGAGCGGCGAGGGAACCCGCTCCCCGCCGGTGTGGTAGGTCACGAAGGGACGGCCCTTGGAATCGACGTGGTGGTGTATCTCGTACGTCTGTTCCCAGCCGTGCCCGCACATCATGCAGGCAAAGGCATATGACTCGATCACTGGCTCGGGCTCGGACATCGGCAGCTCCTCTTGTCCATATGAGGGACAAAGTCACCGGAACGCATCCCCTATTCCAGTGGACACCCGTTCGGCGCAGCTCGCAGCCGCCAATACCATCAATTGAAGGAGTTTTGGTCCGGCTACTCTGAGTTGTTTGCCGAGTTTTTCGCCGCCACCACGGCATCGAACACCTCGCGCTTGGGTACCCCGGCGTCCCGGGCGACCGCCGCGATGGCCTCCTTGCGCGCCTCCCCCGCCTCCTCACGGACGGTGACCCGGCGGGCCAGCTCCCCGGCGCCGGGCCGCTCACGATCCCCGGAGGCGCCTTCCACCACCACCGTGATCTCGCCGCGTACGCCCTCGGCCGCCCAGTCCGCCAGCTCCTTCAGCGGGCCGCGCCTGACCTCCTCGTACGTCTTGGTCAGCTCCCGGCACACGGCGGCCCTGCGGTCCTCGCCGAAGACGTCCGCCATCGCCGCGAGGCTGCCGGCGAGGCGGTGCGGAGCCTCGAAGTACACCAGGGTGCGCCGCTCCGCCGACGCCTCGCGCAGCCGCGCCAGCCGCTCCCCCGGCTTGCGCGGCAGGAACCCCTCGAAGCAGAACCGGTCCACCGGCAGCGCCGAGACCGCGAGCGCCGCCAGCACCGCGGACGGGCCGGGCGCGGCGGTGACGGTGATGCCTTGCCGCACGGCGGCGGCGACGAGGCGGTAGCCGGGGTCGGAGACGGAGGGCATGCCGGCGTCGGTGACCAGCAGCACTCGCGCGCCCCCGGCCAGTTCCTCGACGAGTTCGGGGGTGCGGGCGCTCTCGTTGCCCTCGAAGTACGACACGACACGGGCCGCGGGCTGGACCCCGAGCGCCTGCGTCAGCCTGCGCAGCCGGCGGGTGTCCTCGGCGGCGATGACGTCGGCGGCGGCCAGCTCGGCCGCCAGCCGCGGCGGGGCGTCCGCGGGGTCGCCGATGGGCGTGCCTGCCAGTACGAGGAGTCCGCTCACGTCCCCCATCCTGGCCGATGGTGTGCCGGAGCCGCGAGGACGGGGTCCGTACGGCGGGACCGCCGGCGCGCGGGGCGGGGTACGGAGGCGGGGCGGGCGCCGGAGGCGCCCCGGGCCGGTACGGATCGGCCCGCCTCCAGCCGGGCGGGCGCGCCTAGGATGGGCCCCCGTGAGCAGTGACACCGTGACGCAGCCCGCGCAGAGCCGGTCCGCGCCCGCCCCGGGGTGGCGGCGCCGGCTCCGTGCGTTCGGGTATGTGCCCCGGCGCGAACCGGGCGTCACCGAGCGGCTGGTGCCCCCGTACCGGCGCTCCGGCGCGCGGCTGCTGCGGGTGGCCGGTGTGTCCGCGACGACGGCCGCGCGCGTGGCGCGGTTCGGGGCGTGGGGCGGGCCGCTGCTCGTGGCGCTCTTCGCCGGCGTGCTGCGGTTCGTGAACCTGAGCAGCCCGCGCGCGGTGATATTCGACGAGACGTACTACGCGAAGGACGCCTGGTCGCTGCTCCAGCTCGGCTACGAGGGGAGCTGGCCCAAGGACGCCAACGACAAGCTCCTCGACGACCCGCAGGTCATCCCGCTCAGCGAGGACCCGGGCTATGTCGTCCACCCGCCCGTCGGCAAGTGGATGATCGCGCTCGGCGAGTGGACGTTCGGCCTGGATCCCTTCGGCTGGCGCGTCGTCGTCGCCCTGCTCGGCACGCTGTCCGTGCTCATGCTGTGCCGCATCGGCCGCCGGCTGTTCCGCTCCACGCTGCTCGGCTGTCTGGCGGGCGTGCTGATGGCGGTGGACGGGCTGCACTTCGTGATGAGCCGCACGGCGCTGCTCGACCTGGTGCTGATGTTCTGGGTGCTGGCCGCCTTCGGCTGTCTGCTCGTCGACCGGGACCGCGCGCGTGAACGGCTGGCCGCCGCGCTCCCGGCGGGGCGGCCGGACGACGCGGTGGCCTCCGGGCTGCGGCTGGGGGCACGGCCGTGGCGGCTCGCCGCCGGGCTCTGCATGGGCCTCGCGCTGGGCACCAAGTGGAACGCGCTGTTCATCCTCGCCGCGTTCGGTCTGCTGACGGTGCTGTGGGACGCGGGCGCACGCCGTACCGCCGGATCCCGCCACCCGTACGCGCGCGCACTGCGCCTGGACGTGGTGCCGGCGTTCTTCTCCACGGTCCCGGTGGCCGTCGCCGTGTACGTCGCCTCCTGGACGGGCTGGTTCGCCTCCGGCAACGGCTACTTCCGCGGCTGGGCCGAGGACCGTGACACCGCGTTCCCGTTCATCCCCGACGCCGTGCGCAGCCTGTGGCACTACCACTCGGTGGTCTACCGGTTCCACGTCAACCTCGACTCCGGCCACACCTACGACTCCAACCCGTGGAGCTGGCCCGTGGTGGGCCGGCCGGTGTCGTACTTCTGGGACGACCCCCGGCCCGGCGACGACGGCTGCCCCGCCGACGCGACGGAGAACTGCGCCCGCGAGGTCCTCGCCCTGGGCACCCCGCTGCTGTGGTGGCTGGGCGTCGCGGCGGCGGTCTATGCGCTCTACCGCTGGGGGCTGCGCCGCGACTGGCGCGCGGGCGCGATCCTGTGCGGGCTGGCGGCCGGCTGGGTGCCGTGGCTCTTCTACCAGGAGCGCACGATCTTCCTCTTCTACGCCGTCGTCTTCGTCCCGTACCTGTGTCTGGCGGTGACGATGATGCTCGGCGCGATGGCCCGCGCCGGCGCCGCCGCGCTCGCGGGCACGGGCACGCCCGCGGACGCCCCCGGCTCCCCCCAGCCCACCGAATGGCGCAGAGCGGCGGGCGTCGTCGCGGCAGGGGTGCTCGTCCTGCTGGTGCTCTGGAACTTCATCTATTTCTGGCCCCTCTACACCGGCGAGACGATGACGCGCGACGCCTGGGAGGCGCGCATGTGGCTGGGGAGTTGGGTCTGAGCCCGGCGACCACGGGTGGGCGCCGGTGCGGCAGGTGGCTTACTGTGCTTGACGCAGGGTCGTTTCGGTCTCGGGGCGCGCAGAGGGAGCACGGCAGATGGCGGGCAGCCACCGGCGCAGACGCGCCGGATCAGGTGCGTCGGCACGAGCGACGCGCACCCGGATCGCAGTGATCGTCGGAGCCGGTGCCGCGGTCGTCGGTGCGGCGGGGTTCGGCGCGTACAGCCTCCTGGAGGACGACGAGCCGGAGAGCGGCGGGAGCGCGCTTTCGGCGCCGGCCTCATCCGATCCGGTGAAGACCGGGCCACCCGGTCCCCAGGAGACCGCCAGGGCGGCGGGAGACTTCCTGACCGCCTGGGCAGGCGGCCAGACCGAGACCGCGGCCGGCATGACGGACAACAGGAAGGCGGCGCTTCGCGGCCTCACGTCCTACCGCGAGGACGCGGGCGTCGAGCAGGTGAAGCTGACCCCCGGCCGGCCGGCGGGCACGGAGGTGCCGTTCAGCGTCGACGCCCAGGTGACCTTCGAGAACAACGTCAAGCCCTGGGCGTACAACTCGTCGCTCGAGGTCGTCCGGGACGAGAAGACGGGCGAGGCCGAGGTCGCCTGGGACCCGTCGCTCATACACCCGAAGCTCACCGAGGGCGAGCGGCTGCGCACCGGCTCGACCGAGGCCCCGCCCCTCACGGTGCTGGACCGCACGGGCGCCAAGCTCGATCCCGAGACGTACCCCTCGCTCGCGCCCGTCGTCGCCGACCTGCGCGAACGTTACGGTGCGAAGGCCGGGGGCAAGGCCGGCGTCAAGGTCTGGACCGAGCCGGCCGGCGCGCGCGGCAAGGGCGACAAGGGCGACAAGAAGAAGGACGAGGACGACGACAAGGCGGGCACTCCCGAGACTCTTCTGGTGGTCTCCAAGCCCAAGCCCGGCACGCTGAAGACGACGCTGGACGCAGCCGTGCAGAAGACCGCCGAGGCGGCCGTCGCCAAGCAGGGCGGCGCGGCGCTGGTGGCGCTGCAGCCCAGCACCGGTCAGGTGCTCGCGGTCGCCAACCAGAACCCCGACGGCTTCAACACCGCGCTCAAGGGCACGCTGCCGCCCGGCTCGACGATGAAGGTCATCACGGCCTCGATGCTCATGGACAAGGGCCTGGCCGCGCCCGACGAGCCGCACCCGTGCCCGCGGTACAAGGCGTACGGCGGCTGGGAGTTCGAGAACGTCGGCGATGACTCGTTCACCATCCAGGGCGGCACCTTCACCCAGTCCTTCACCGCCTCCTGCAACACCGCGTTCATCTCGATGGCGGAGAAGCTGGAGAACGACGACCTGACGAAGCAGGCCCGGGACGTCTTCGGCATCGGGCTCAACTGGCAGACGGGCGTGGCCACGTTCGACGGCTCGGTGCCGGTGCAGTCCGGCGTGGAGATGGCGCTGTCGCTGATCGGCCAGGGCGGCGTGAGGATGAACCCGCTGACGATGGCGTCGGTGTCGGCGACCGCGAAGTCCGGCGTCTTCAAGCAGCCGTACCTGGTGCCCCAGGAGTTCGACGGGCGGCAGTTCGCGACGGCACCGCAGAGCATGAAGGCGTCGACGGCGCAGTCGCTGCGGGAGCTGATGGAGGAGACGGCGGCGACCGGGACGGCGGCCGGGGCGATGAGCGGGCTGACCGGGCAGGTGGGTGCGAAGACGGGCTCCGCGGAGATGGGCGGTCAGAAGGAGACGGACGCCTGGTTCACCGCGTATCGCGGGGATCTGGCGGCGGCGGCCACGGTGCCGAACATCGGGCACGGCGGTGAGTTCGCCGGCCCGCTGGTGCGGGACGTGCTGGAGGCGCACGGCGGCTGAGACGCGCGGGCCCCGGGCCCCGGCGGCGGACGCCGGGGCCCGGGGCCCGAATGTGTTCGCGTCGCCCGTGCACCGGGCGTTAACGTCACCTGCATGACAACCGCCGACACCGCACATCCGCTCTTCGCCGCCGCCCTCGCCGAGCTGGGTCTGAGCGTCCCGGTACGCCGCTTCCCCGACGCCACCCGTACCGCGGCGCAGGCGGCGGAGGCCATCGGCTGCAAGCTGAGCCAGATCGTCAAGTCCCTGATCTTCGCGGCGGACGGCGTACCGGTGCTCGTCCTGATGGACGGCGCCTCGCGGGTGGACACCGAGCGCGTACGGGCCGAACTGGGCGCCGCGGACGTCCGCCGGGCGGACGCGGCGGTGGTGCGCGAGGCGACGGGGTACGCCATCGGCGGTGTGCCACCCTTCGGGCACGTGACGCGGATGACGGTCCTCGCCGACCGCGGACTCCTCGACCACGGAGAGGTCTGGGCCGCCGCCGGCGACCCGCACACGGTGTTCCCCCTGTCCCCCAAGGACCTCGTCGCGCACGCGGGCGCGCGGGTCGCCGACGTCTCCGAGGTGCGCGAGCCGGGGGTGTGACGCCCCTCATAGCCGCGGCGGTCCTCGCCGCCGCCGTGATGCACGCCTCGTGGAACGCCATCGCCCACGGTGTCAGGGACCGGTTGGCCGTCTTCGCGCTGATCGGCGTGGGCGACGTGGTGATCGCGGGGACCGCGGTGTTCTTCGTGCCGCTCCCGGCCGCCGGTGCCTGGCCATGGCTGCTGGCGTCGGTCGCCATCCACCTGGTGTACATGACGCTGCTCATGCAGTCGTTCCGGCTGGGCGACTTCGGGCAGGTCTACCCGATAGCCCGCGGCACGGCCCCGCTGGTCGTCGCGGCGGTGGCGCACCTCTTCCTCGACGAACGGCTGGGCCTGTGGCAGACGGCGGGCGTCGCGGTGGCGTGCGCGGGCCTGAGCGGCATCGCCCTGTGGGGCCTGCGCGGCTCGGACACCCGCCCGCACTGGCCGGCCCTGGCCGCGGCGTTCGCGACGGGCCTGTCCATCGCGGCGTACACGATCGTCGACGGCGTCGGAGTGCGCGCCTCCGGCAGCGCGCTGGGTTACACGGCGTGGCTGGTGCTGCTGATGGGCCCGTGGATCCCGCTGGCGGCGCTGGTGCTGCGCGGCCCGGGGGCGGTGCGTGCACTGGGGCCGGTCGCGGTGCGCGGGCTGCTGGGCGGGGCGATCTCCGTCTCGGCGTACGGGCTGGTGCTCTGGGCCCAGACGCGCGCGCCCCTGGCGCCGATAGCGGCGCTGCGCGAGTCGAGCATCGTGGTCGGGGCGGCCATCGGTGCGGTGTTCTTCAAGGAGCGGTTCGGCGGGGCGCGGATCGCGGGGGCCCTCCTGATGGTGGCGGGGATCGCGCTGGTGCTGCTGCCGGCGTAGCGGACGGGTCCGGGGGCCGGGGTGGTCCCGGGACCGGGTCCGGGTGGCCGGGGTGCGGCGGTGAGGGGTTCGCCGCGGTCCGCCGCCGGATCGCGGCGGCGGACCACGGCACCCGCCATGCCGCTAGGCGGGGCCTATGCGGTAGACGGCGCCGGTCGGGGTGCCCCCGCCGCCGCCGAAGCCGCCCATGTCGAAGACGTACAGCTCGTTGTCGGCTGTCTGCACGAAGGTGCTCACCCAGCCGGCGTTGGCGCCGAGGTCGAGCACCTCGGTCACCTGACCGTTCTCCATCTGGAGGGCCTGCAGGTCGCCGTTGCAGTAGTCGGCGAAGACGAGCGCGCCCTGCAGATCGGGGATGTCGTCACCGCGGTAGGCGAAGCCGGCGGTGATCGAGTCGCAGACGCCGCTCAGGCCGTGCTGCCATTCGTGCACCGGCGGGGCGTGGTCGGGAGGTGCCGTGCCCTGGTGCGGCCGGGTCGCCTCCATGAGGGGCCAGCCGTAGTTCCGGCCGGCGGCTCCGGCGGGGGCGTGGTTGATCTCCTCGCGCTCCAGGTGGCCCACGTCGCCGATCCACATGTCGCCGTTCGCGGCGTCGAAGGAGAACTGCCACGGGTTGCGCAGGCCGTAGGCCCAGATCTCGCCACGGGCACCCGGGACGTCGACGAACGGGTTGTCCTCCGGGATCCCGTACGGGTCGCCGGCGCTCAGGTCGACCCGCAGGATCTTGCCCAGCAGGGTGCCGAGGTTCTGGCCGTTGCCGTACGGGTCGCCCTCCAGTGAGAAGTCGCCGTCTCCGAGGGAGATGTAGAACATGCCGTCCGGGCCGAAGGCGATGTGGCCGGAGTTGTGCGCGGGGCCGGGCTGTTCCTGGAAGAAGAGGGTGCGCCGGGTCTCCGCCTGCGGTTCGCCGTCGGTCACGTCGAACTCGTCGATGGTGCTGTGACCGTTGATATCGGTGTACGACAGGTAGAAGCGGGTGAAGTCCGGGTTGAAGGCGATGTCCGCGATCCCGCGCTCACCGTCGGTGGTGGTCTCACCCGTGATGTCGATGACCGGCTCACTCAGTCCCTGGTCGTCGAGGACCCGCACGGTGCCGGCGCGTTCGCCGACCCACAGCGTGCCGTCCGGCCCGGCGGCCCCGGCGGTGGGCGCCGCCGCGGTGGCGACCTGGGTCAGTGCCACCTGGGCCTGCTGTGTTCCTTCCGGTGACGCCGAGGCGACAGCCGGCGCCATACCCGCGGACAACGCCAATGCAAGGCCCAGAGCGACGACTGCCGATAATCTTCCACGGTTCATAGGTAGCCGGGGCCGGGTGCCCATGGAGGTCCCGTCCCCAACCTCCTTCCAGATGTGGGGGGGGCGGTTCTTTCCACGTACCGAGATCCTTGATCTGGCGCGGGACCCAGGCCCCTGCAGGCGTGATCCATACCTGCGGAATGCCCCACTACGGAAACGGTAGCAGCATGTGCGGCGACGGGGCAGGGCCCGTACGGGCGGCCCCGTGTCCGGCCGGTCCGTAACGGGTGACAAGTACGCAACAGGGGTTATCCACAGGGGTTTTCTCCGCGGGCGTTCACCTTCAGGATGGAATCTCCGCAGCACGGATCACGGGGGATGACATGGCAGTGCTCGACCGAGCAACAAAGCGGCAGCCCGGGGCGGCGTCGGACCGGTATGCCCCGCGGCATTGGGGCGCGTATCTGGCCGTGGCCGCGCTGCTCACCGTCCTGGGCCGGACGGTGGTGGTCTGGCTCGTCTACGACTTCGACTATGTGAGCAGCGGCGTCGACGACTTCCTCAAGGCGCTGTACGACCCGCGGATCCTGCTGGAGCCCGAGCTGTTCAGCCCGTACGTATGGGCGTTCACGGTGGCGTTGCTGGTGACGGGGGTGGTCGCGGCGCTGAACCGGCGGGCGGGACGGGGCGCGGCGCTGCTGTGCGGGTTCCTGATGTTCGCGACCGCCGCCCGCGAGCTGATCGGCCTGGCGGCCAGCGACCGGTTCCGGCAGTGGTACATCGGGGGCAATGACCTGGAGGCCGCGATCATCGGCAGTTGGGCCGCCGTCCTGGTCTTCTCGGCCGGGGTGGTCGTGCTGATGCTGCGGGCGGGCGAGCGGCCGGCGCCGCGCACCGCGGGGATGCCGGTGCGGGGGTCGCAGCATTATGTGATCGCCGGTGGGCTGATGCTGGTGCTCGGCCTCGCGCTCGTCGGCTGGATCGTGCGCATGCTGACCCGGAACGGTGGCGCGATCGGCGTCGGCGACTACTTCATGGTGCTGGTGAATCCCGGTGAGTCGTACGCCCCGGAGCTCGCCGGCGCCGCACAGTACTGGGAGGCGGTCTTCGCGGTCTCGCTGCTGGTCCTCGGCGTGCTGGCGCTGCTGCGCCGACCGGTGGTGCGCGGCGCGGCGATCACGCTCCTCGCCGTCCACCTCTACCTCGACGTCCGCCGCATGATCGGCATGACGATCACCGACTACCCGGAGGGGATGCCTGCCGAAGGGCGGATCCCCGTCCTCGGCTGGGACGGGTACACCAAGGATCTGGAGGGCTGGCTCGTCCTGCTCACCTACGTCGGCGGGGCACTGATAGCCGTCGTCGTGATCGCGATGATGCTGCGCGCCCCGGAGGCGGCGGCCGGGGAGTCCGCGCCTTCGGCGGCGGGCGGTCACATACCGCCGCAGCCGGCTGGACGGCCGGCAGCACCCCGGCCGCAGCATGACGCGGCACCGCAGGCACCGGCGGCACCGCCGCCCCCGGCCGCGCCGCCGTCGGCGGGACCGCCGCCGGCCGGCTGAGGAGCCGGCGGCAGGGTCCTCTCAGGCGGGTCGTACCGTGTCGCCGGGGCGTACGGTGCCGGGGGTCACGACCTCGGCGCCCACGCCGAGGCACATCCCGCGCTCCGCGGTCAGCGTCTTGAGCACCCGGCGGTCCTCCGCCAGGGCGCGCTGCGACATCGTCGTCATCACACAGCGCTTCATGCGCTTGATGATCCGCAGCCGCACCTCCTGGCCGACGGTCACCTCCCGGCCCACCCAGTCCTCCTCGATCCACGGCTCGGCGGTGTCCAGAACGATGTTCTTGCGGAAGCGGCGGGCGTCGGCCGGTTCGGTGTCGCCGAGGATGCGGCCCAGCGCATGCAGGGAGGCGGCGCCGATCAGCGTCACTCCGCAGTCGTCGAAGTGCGACACGGCGTCCTCGCGTGCCAGCCGGACGTCCGCGCCGAGCAGTTCGGCGAGGTGCGCGTCGTCGCGGAGGTCGGCGCCGTCGGGGGTGACGACGTGCGGGCGGTCGCCGACATCGTGGTGGGCGGGATAGGAGGCGGTGAAGTGGAGCAGGCCCTCGGTGCGGCGGAAGCGACGGGAGTTCTTGCCGCTGCCGAGCTTGCCGTCGTCGTAGGTGACGGCCCAGAGGCGGTCGCCGACCGTGCCGCGCTCGTCGATGACGAGTTCCGGCAGCCGTTCGCCGAGCATGGACTTGACCGGGAAGCGCCGGAGTGTGACGACGGTGGCCTCGGACGGTGCCGCGGCGGGCGTCGGATCCGGTATCGCGGGAGGGAGTGCGGACATGCTGCGGACCCTATGCCCGGCTCGGGTCGAAGCCGAAGGGTATTTCGAGGCGGTGCGCGGCCATCAGATCCTCGTCGAGGAGGAGTTCCCGGGTCGCGCCGTCGGCGACGACCAGCCCGCCGCTCAGGACGACGGAGCGGGGGCACAGCTCCAGGGCATAGGGGAGGTCGTGGGTGACCATCAGCACGGTGACGTCGAGGGAACGGACGATCTCGGCCAGTTCGCGGCGGGCGGCCGGGTCGAGGTTGGAGGACGGCTCGTCCAGCACGAGCACCTCCGGCTCCATGGCCAGCACCGTGGCCAGTGCCACCCGGCGGCGCTGGCCGAAGGACAGGTGGTGCGGCGGCCTGTCCGCGTGCTCCGCCATGCCGACCTGCTCCAGCGCACGGCGTACGCACGCCTCCAGCTCCGGCCCCCGCATGCCGCCGGTGGCGGGTCCGAAGGCGACGTCGTCGCGGACGGTGGGCATGAACAACTGGTCGTCGGGGTCCTGGAAGACGATGCCGACGCGGCGGCGTATCTCGGCGATGTTCCGCTTCTCCACGGCCAGCCCGGCGACGTGGACGGTGCCGGCGCCGCCGCCGAGGATGCCGTTGAGGTGCAGGACGAGCGTGGTCTTGCCGGCGCCGTTGGGCCCGAGGACGGCGACGCGCTCGCCGTGTTCGACGGTGAGGTCGACGCCGAAGAGGGCCTGGTGGCCGTCGGGGTAGGCGTAGGCGAGGCCGCTCACTTCCAGCGACGGGGGCCGTCCCGTTGTCCGCGGTGTCATACGAGGTTCCCTCCCAGCAGGCACACGGCGAGGGCGGTGAGGGGCAGCACGGCGGCGGACGACCACTGTGCGCGGGTGGCCGCGGCCTGGTCGACGACGGGCATGGTGCCGGTGTAACCCCGGCTGACCATGGCGAGGTGGACGCGCTCCCCGCGCTCGTAGGAGCGGATGAACAGCGCCCCGGCGGTGCGGGCGAGCACACCCCAGTGGCGCGGGCCGCGGGCGGTGAAGCCGCGGGACTCGCGGGCGATGCGCATCCGGCGCAGCTCGTCGGCGATCACGTCGCCGTAGCGGACCATGAACGTCGCGATCTGCACCAGCAGCGGCGGCATGCGCAGCCGTTGCAGCCCGAGGAGCAGGGCGCGCAGTTCGGTGGTCGTGGCCAGCAGCACGGAGGCGGCGACGCCGAGGGTGCCCTTGGCGAGGACGTTCCACGCGCTCCAGAGGCCGGATTCGCTGAGGGAGAGCCCGAGGACGTCGGTGCGCGGGCCCTCCGCAACGAAGGGGAGGAGAACGGCGAAGGCGACGAAGGGCACTTCGATGACGAGCCGCACCAGCACGACCCCCGGCGGCACGCGCGCCGCCGCGGCGACACCGGCGAGCAGGAGGGCGTACGCACCGAAGGCCCAGACCGCCTCACGGGGAGTGGCGACGACGATCAGGACGAAGCAGAAGGCCGCGACGAGCTTCACGTGCGCCGGGAGCCGGTGGACGGGCGAGACCCCGTGCCGGTACAGCTTGTGCGCGTGCCCAGCCCCCAACGGTCAGCCCTCCGGCCGGGCCTGGGGCCGCGGGTCCGTCCCGCGGGAGCCCGGCGCCGGGCTGACGCGGTCCGCGGAGTCCGCCTTCCCGGCCGCCGTCGCCGCTCCGGCGGCGGCACCGGCCCGCGGGCCTGCGGCGGAGCCGGTGCGGCGGCGGACGGCGACGAACACCCCGCTGCCCACCGCCAGCGTGGCCGTGACGCCGATGAGGCCGGCGAGGCCGCCGGAGAGGCGGGCGTCGGTGACGTCCTCGACGCCGTAGTCGGCGAGCGGGGAGTCGGACAGCGCGTGTTCCTTCTCCTCCTCGGCGATGCCCTTGTCGCCCGCTACCTTCTCCAGGCCGTCCGGGTCGGAGGAGGCGTAGAAGCTGACGATCCCGGCGAGGACGAGGGAGGCGAGCAGGCCGGCGGCCCAGAGCCGCCGCGGGCTGCGGTGCCGTGACCCCGGACCGGCGGGCTCCGGGACGGCGTCCGCGGGCTCGGTCACCGTGCCGGCCCGCTCCGGGGGCGGGGCCGCCGCCGCGTCGCCCGGCCGCGCCACCGTCACCGTGCGCAGCTCCAGCGGGCGCCGCACGCCCTGGACACCGTGGATCAGATCCGGGCGGACGGCCGCGACCGAGGTGACCGTCGCGGTGGTGATGGCCGCCTCGCCGAGGCCGATGAGGAGATGGACGCCGACCATCGCCGCGGCGACCTTCGTCAGCGACACGTCCGCCGTGCCGCCCAGCGCGTACAGCCCGGTGAACGCCAGCGCGGAGGCAGGCACCGACAGCGCCGCCGCCGCGAACGTCGCCAGCCCCAGCCCGCCCAGTCCGCCGGGTCCCCGCGGCAGCACCCGGAACAGCGCGCGGAACACCGCGTACGACACGGCGACCGTCACCACGCCCATCAGCGTGATGTTGACGCCGAGCGCCGTCAGCCCGCCGTCGGCGAAGAGCAGCCCCTGCATCAGCAGGACCACGGCGATGCAGAGCACCGCCGTCCACGGCCCGACGAGGACCGCGGCCAGCGCGCCCCCCAGCAGGTGCCCGCTCGTGCCCGCCCCCACCGGGAAGTTCAGCATCTGCACGGCGAAGACGAACGCCGCGACGAGCCCTGCCAGCGGGGCCGTCCGCTCGGCCAGTTCGCGGCGGGCACCGCGCAGGCTGACGGCCACGGCACCCGCGGCGACCGCGCCGGCGGCGAGTGAGACGGGAGCGTCGATGAACCCGTCGGGCACATGCATGGTGGCGTCCCTCCGTCGACCGGTACGCGACTCGCCCATATCTATCGGCAGGACGGCACCCGATCATACAAACTAATTGCAAAGTATTCGCAACAGCGCTCTGCCCGCAGAGTGCGCGCCGACTTGCCGTGTCCCTCTACGCACCGAAACATGGAGTTTGTGACAGCCGGTTCCGACAGCACCGCCGCGCCCGGCCCCGGCCTGCCCTACCTCCGCTTTCCCCACCTGCACGGTGACCTCATCTGCTTCGCGTCCGAGGACGACCTGTGGCTCGCGCCGCTGCCCGCCCCCGGCGCCAAGCCGGAGCGGGGCTGGCGGCTGACCGTCGACCGCACCCGCGTGGGACATCCGCGGTTCTCGCCGGACGGGCGGTTCATCGCGTTCACCAGTTGGCACAGCCTCGACGCCGAGATCCACCTCGTGTCCACGGAGGGCGGCGGGGCGCGGCGGCTGACGTACTGGGGCAGCCCGGACACCCGGGTGTGCGGCTGGACGCCGCCGAGCCCCGGCGAGAGCGGCGCCCCGCAGATCCTCGCGGTGTCCTCGCAGAGCCAGCCGCTCTCGTACCAGACCTGGTCCTACCTGGTGCCGACGGACGGCGCCCCCGGGCGCCGGCTCCCCTGGGGGCCCGTCGACGAGATCGCCGTCGCCGAACTGTCCGGCACGCGCAAGACGCTGCTGCTCACCGGCCGCCCGCCGCACGAGCCCGCCTCCTGGAAGCGGTACCGCGGCGGCGCCACCGGCCGTATCTACCTGCACGGCAGGCGGCTGCTCGCGGACCTCGGCGGGCACGTCGAGTGCGTGATGTTCGTCGGTCCGCCGCCCGCCGCGCGGATCGCCTTCCTCTCCGACCACGAGGGCATCGGCAACCTCTACTCCTGTCTGCCCGACGGCACGGACCTGCGCCGGCACAGCGACCACGCCGACTTCTACGCCAGGAACGCCGCCACGGACGGCCACCGGGTGATCTACCAGTGCGCCGGCGAGTTGTGGCTCGCCGAGGACTTCGGCCCCGCGGGCCGCCCGCGCCGACTCGACGTCCGGCTCGGCAGCCCGCGGGCCGGGCGGCGCCCGTACCAGGTGGCCGCGCAGAACAACGTCCAGGGGCTGACCGTCGACACCACCGGGCGCGCCAGCGCGGTCGCGGTGCGCGGCGCGCTGTACTGGCTGACCCACCGCGACGGCCCGGCGCGCACGATCACCGAGACCCCGGGTGTGCGGATCCGGCTGCCGCGGATGCTGGGCGACACCAATCGCGTCGCCTACGTCACGGACGCCGCCGGCGACGACGCCATCGAGATCGCCGACCTGCCGCGCACCGGCGCCGTCGGCGAGCCGCTGCGACTGGCGGCCGGGCGACTGGGGCGGGTGCTGGCGCTGGTGCCCTCACCGGACGGGCGGCACATCGCGATCGCCTCGCACGACGGCCGGCTGCTGCTGGTGCGGGTGCCGGAGCGGGTGCAGGCGGACGAGCGGATGTCGGCGGAGGTCGCGGAGCAGTTCGCGGAGGCGATTCGGGCCGCGGAGGAGCTGTCGCCGACGGAGGCGGCGGGCGACTGCCAGGTCACCGAGCTGATCCGGTCGGTCAACGGGCCCGTACGCGACCTGGCGTTCTCGCCGGACTCGAAGTGGGTGGCCTGGGCGCACCCGGGCATCGGCCGCACGCTGCGGCGGATCAAGATCGCCCGGATCGCGGACCGGACGATCGTGGACGTGACCGACGGCCGGTTCGAGGACGAGGAGCCGGTGTTCACCCGCGACGGGCGCTATCTGGCGTTCCTGTCCTGGCGCGGCTTCGACCCGGTGTACGACGTGCACACCGGCGATCTGTCGTTCCCGCTGGGCTCCCGCCCCTACCTTGTCCCGCTGCATCCGGCGACGCCCTCGCCGTTCGCGCTCTCGGCCGAGGGCCGGCCCGCGGCCGGCGGCATGGATCCGGTCGGCCCGCCGGTGGTGGAGGCGGGCGGGAACATCACCGTGCTGGTCGAGCCGGAAGGGCTGGAGAGCCGGGTGACGCCGGTTCCGGTGCCGGCGTCGAAGTACTCCTCGCTGGTGCCGGTCGCGGGCGGCGGGCTGGTGTGGCTGCGCTGGCCGATCTCGGGCGCGCTCGGCGAGACGTTCGCCAACCCCGCGGACACCTCGGGGCGGCCGACGCTGGAGCACTTCCATATCTCCACCGCCCGGCTCACCGAGCTGACGTCGCTGGTGACGGAGATCGCCGTGAGCGGCGACGGCACCCGGCTGGTGGCCAACGACGGCGGCTCGCTGCGCGCGATCCCGGCGACCGACCGGGCGGACCCGGACACCACCGTGTACATCGACATGCGGCGGGTGCTGCACACCGCGGATCCGGTGGCCGAGTGGCACCAGGCGTACGCCGAGGCCGGCCGGATCGTGCGGGCGTACTTCTGGGAGCCGCACCTGTGCGGCGTCGACTGGGACGCGGTGCTGGAGCAGTACCGCCCGCTGCTGGACCGCGTGGCCTCACCGGACGAGTTCGCCGATCTGCTGCGCGAGGTGCTGGGCGAGCTGGGCACGTCGCACGCGTACGTCACGCCCGCCCGCCGCAACGAGGGCCCGCCGCACTACCAGCGGCCCATCGGCTTCCTCGGCGTGAACTTCGTCCGGACGCGGGACGGCCGCGGCTGGGCGCTGGCCCGCATCCTGCCCGGCGACTCCTCCGACACCCGGGCCCGCTCCCCGCTGGCCGGCACCGGCATTCCGGACGGCTCGGTGCTCACGCACATCGACGGCCGGGCGGTCGACCCGGTGACGGGCCCGTACCCGTTGCTGGCGGGGGCGGGCGGCACGTCGGTGGAGCTGACGTTCGCGATCGAGGGCGGCGGGGGGAGGCTGCGCCGGGTGGCGGTGGTCCCGCTGGTCGACGACCGGCCGCTGCGCTACCAGGACTGGGTGGCGGCGCGGCGCGCGGTGGTGCACGAGCTGAGCGGCGGGCGCTGCGGCTACCTGCACATTCCGGACCTGGTGGCCAGCGGCTGGGCGCAGTTCAACCGGGACGTGCGGATGGAGATGAACCGCGAGGCGCTGATCGTGGACGTACGGGGCAACGCGGGCGGGCACATCAGCGAACTGGTGCTGGAGAAGCTGACCCGCAGGATCATGGGCTGGGACCTGACGCGCCACGCGCAGCCCGTCTCGTACACCTCGACCGCGCCGCGCGGGCCGATGGTGGCGCTGGCCGACGAGGCCACGTCGTCGGACGGCGACATGATCACGGCGGCGTTCAAGCTGCTCGGCCTCGGTCCGGTGGTGGGGCTGCGGACATGGGGCGGGGTGGTCGGGGTGACGGGCCGGCACCGGCTGGGCGAGGGCACGGTGATCACGGTGCCGATGAACGCGGCCTGGTTCGACGAGTACGGCTGGGGCGTGGAGAACGCCGGCGTCCCGCCCGACGTGGTCGCCGAACGCACGCCGCTGGACTGGGCGGAGGGCCGGACCTCCGAGCTGAACGTCGCGGTGGCCACCGCGCTGGACCTGCTGCACCAGCACCCCGCCGCGGCGCCGCCGGACTACACGGATGTTCCCGACCGGAGCAGGCCGCCGCTGCCTCCGCGCCCGCAGCGGACGCCGGGGATCTAGCGGCCGTCACGCCCTCGCGGCCGCGGGGGACGCGGAGACGCAACAACATCCGAAATGCGGCATTTACCCATCTATGTAAGCCTGAGGAGGGCCCGAATCCCTCTCTCATTAGGAGTGAAAAGAAATGGGCGCATTCGACAAGGCGAAGGACATGGCCGGCGACGCGGCCCAGAAGGCCAAGGAAGCCGCGCAGAAGGCGCAGCAGAGCCGCGAGCGCGAGCAGGAGTCCGGCCAGGATTCTTCGCAGCGCACCCGGGAGGGCGCGGAGCAGGGCCGCGACCGGATGAGCGAAGACCGCATGCGGGAGGACCGTATGCGGGAAGACCGCGACGACGAGCAGGGGCAGCACTGACACGTCCGGCTGAGCCACGCACGAGGGGCGCACCCACGCCGGGTGCGCCCCTTCGCCGTTGTCCCGCGCCGGGCGCGCACGAGCACGAGGGTCTGCGCTCGGTCCGTACAGGCGTGCAGCGTACGGGCGTTCACTCCCGCGCCCGTACGCCCCGGAGTCCGGGCGGCGCGCTAGTTGTATTGCCCTGTGAGGTTGGGGACGCGGCTGGCGGGTGGCTGGCCTTTCAGTGCGGTGTGTCCGCGGTGGTGATTGTAGGTGTGTAGCCAGGCAGGGAAGGTGTCACGTCGTTCTTGTTCTGAGTGGTAGGGGCGGGCGTAGGCCCACTCGTCCAGCATCGTGCGGTTCAGGCGTTCGACTTTGCCGTTGGTCTGGGGTCGGTAGGGCCGGGTTCGCTTGTGGGCGATCCCGGCCTGGGCCAGGGCGTCGCGCCAGGCGTGGGACTTGTAGCAGGCGCCGTTGTCGGTCAGGACTCGTTCGATGGTGATCCCGGTGCTGGTGAAGAACGCCTGCGCCCGGCTCCAGAAGGCGATGG